>DASUEW010000661.1:0-2646 GCA_036274875.1 Ilumatobacteraceae bacterium | reverse complement strand
GACTGGTCGCTTCGGCGGCCGCCGGTTCGGTCGCTGCCGCGCCGGACGACTCTGTGTCGTCGTCGCCACAGGCAGCGAGGAGGAGCGAGATGGCCGCGAACGCGGCGAGGGAGCGGCGTTTGTTGTTCACGACCCAAGAGTACGTACCGAACGGGCACGCGGTTCGCGCGCGATCGCCGCGAAGGCGACAGCGGCGGCCGCCGCCACGTTGAGCGAGTCGACGTCGGAGGCGATCGGGATCCTGACCTCGGTCGAGGCGGCGTCGAGCGCAACCCGACTCAGACCGGGCCCTTCGGCGCCCAGCAGGAGCGCCAGCCGGTCAGGAACGGGGAGTGACCAGAGGTCGATCGCGTCTCGCCGCGGCGTGAGCGCCCACACCTCGAAACCGGCGTCCCTGATCGTCTCGAGCCCAGCCCTCCAGTTCGTGGCCCTGGCGACGGGCAGAAACAGGATCTCGCCCATGCTCACCCGTACGGTGCGGCGGTAGTACGGGTCGATGCACGTCGGGTCGAGCACGAGCGCGTCGATCCCGAAGGCCCGTGCCGATCGCGCGATCGCGCCGAGGTTCTCGGGGTCGTTGAGTCCTTCGAGCACGGCGATCCGTCGGGCGGTCCGGAGCAGGACGTCGAGCGACGGAGGCTGCCGTCTGTCGGCTGACGCGACCGCCCCACGATGGATGTCGAAACCGACGATCGCCTTCAGCACGTCGGTGGTTGCGACGTAGACGGGCTCGGCGAGCCCGTCGAGCAGTGGCGCCAACCGTTCGTACTTCGCCGACGACACCAGGACCGAACGGACGTGGTGATCCGACTGGAGCAGCCGTTCGATGGCCACCGGGCCCTCGGCGATGAAGAACTCGCCACCCTCACGCCGCCGACGCGCGGCGACGTCGGTGAGTTCGAAGTAGTCCGCCAGCCGTGGGTCGGACGCGTCCTCGATGGGGACGAGCACCCGTCCAGTGTTGCCGCTCCCGCATCCCGAGCTCGGACCTCGGCGAGACCTTGACGTCCGCCGCCGTGCGCGCGAGCATCGAACACGTGTTCTTGCAGGGCTCGCTGTTCGGGTGTCTGGAGCCGGAGTTCGACGCCGCGTTCGACGCCGTCGAGCGCACGCACCTCGACGAGGCGAGCTGGATCGACTTCGCCCCTGGCTGGTTGCGGGGCGCCGACGAGGTGTTCGACGCGCTCCACCGTTCGTTGCCGTGGCACCAGCGCCGCAACGTGCGCATGTTCGACTCGCTCGTCGACGAGCCGCGTCTCGTCGCATGGTGGGCCGAGGCGAACGGTGCCGGCCCGGAGCCGCTCCCCCTGCTCGCCGACATGCGACGCACGCTCGGCGACCGCTACCAGGAGAACTTCGACTCGATCGGCTTCAACCTGTATCGCGACGGCGACGACTCGGTGGCCTGGCACGGCGATCGCCATCGCCACAACGTCGTCAACCCCGTGATCGCGATCGTCAGCGTCGGCGCCGCCCGACCGTTGCGGATCCGTCCCCGCGGCGGGGGCCCGTCACGTGGCTGGGACCTAGGGCTCGGCGACCTGTTCGTCATGGGCGGCGCGTGCCAGCACGACTGGGAGCACAGCGTGCCGAAGGTCCGTCACGTCAGCGGGCCGCGCCTGTCGATCACGTTCAGGTACGGCACCGGCGACGTCTCCATGTCATGAAGTCCATGCGGTGACGGTCACTGGTCCACCGTGTCACCGATGCCAGCGACGAGGCGCACGGAGGGAGCGGCCAGCAACTGCACAGGCGCGCCGAGCGAAGCGCAGCGACGAGGCGCACGGAGGGAGCGGCCGAAGCGGCGCGGGCGAACAGCCCGCAATCGACTCGGGAGGCTAGTCCCGACCATCAGAATGGCAGGGCGTAGGTGCCCTGTGCCGTGGCGGTCGGCTTGTCGACGCGGTCGTCGCACCAGACGCGGACCGTGCCGACCACGTTGCGCCGGCCGGCGGAGTCGAGAGTCGCCCTCGCCCACAGCACCGAACCCTGCGCCGGTCGTAGGTAGCGGATCGACAGCTCCGACGTGAGCGCCATCGGCTCGATCCGCCCGATCGCGGTGAAGACGAGGTACCAGAGCGCGGCGTCGGCGAGGCCGAACTGGGCCGGTCCCGAGATGAATCCGCCGGGACGCAACGCCGTCTGGTCGACGTCGTAACGGGCCAACGCATATCCGACGCCGAGCTCGGCGCAGCGATTCGCCGTGCCCTGGAACTGCGCCGCGACCATCTCGTTGACGGCCTCGACCGTCACTTCCGTCGTCATCGTTTCGACGCTACGACATTGCCGCGACGACATGGTTTGCGCCGCGAGACGGGCCGTGTCCTGCTAGGCCATGCGGATGCTGGAGCGGATCGTCGTCGTCGGAGGCTCGCTGGCCGGGCTGCGTGCCGTCGAGACACTTCGTGCCGGCGGTCACGACGGCGAGTTGATCGTCGTCGGCGCCGAGCCACACCGGCCGTACGACCGACCGCCGCTGTCGAAGAAGCTGTTGGCCGGCGAATGGGAACCCGATCGCATCGCGCTGCGCAAGCCGGACGACCTCGATTCGCTCGGTGTGACATGGCGGCTCGGCGCGCCGGCCACCGCGCTCGACGTCGAGGCGCGCCGCGTGACGATCGCTGACGGGAGCGACATCGCGTTCGA
>DASUEW010000660.1:0-7409 GCA_036274875.1 Ilumatobacteraceae bacterium | reverse complement strand
CAACAGCCGAGCCGGACCAAGGGTCCGGCTCGGCGCACCAAGTGCGACTCCCGTAGTCGCCCGCCGCTCTCGGATCATCCAGATGCCGAGATACACGAGATAGGCCGCGCCGACGAGCTTCACCGCGTGGTACACGGCAGCCGACCGTTCGACGATCGCGCCGAGTCCGATCGCCACCAGCAGCGCCTGGGTGTACGCGCCGCCGGCGTTGCCGAACACGGTGAGCACCGCCGCTCGCCGACCATGCGCCACGGCGCGGCTCACGACGAACAGCACGCTCGGCCCGGGGATGATGATGATCGCGAAGGCGCTGGCGGCAAACGCGAGGAGTGCGGAGGTCGGGGGCACGGTTCCCAGACTACGGAGCGGTCAGTCGCGCGATCGCAAGGGTTCCGTCGTGCACGTCGGTGAAGCGAGTCGTCAACGGCGAGCATCCGAGGCGGACCAGGTCGGGCTCGCGGAAGTCGGCGATCACGCCGTGGTCGGCGGCGAGGACGCGGGTGATGGACGCGGCGTCCGGATGCCTCACCGAGAAATGGCCGCCACGCCGTGCCGGATCGGTCGGGCCGGGACAGTCGAGCCCCAGCGCTTCGCAGCGGGCGAGCCCGTAGGCCGTGAGCGCCCGTGCCTTGGCGGCGATCTCGACGATCCCGGCCGCCGCGGACAGCTCGATCCCCGACCGGGCGGCCGTCAGCCCGATGATGCCCGGCGTGCCGATGAGAAGCCGCCCCACGTCGCGTCGGGGGACGTACTCGGGACCCATCGTGAACTGGTCGACTTGGCCGAACCAGCCCCAGATCGGCTGGTCGATCTGGTCGATCAGGTGGGCGGCGACGTACGAGAAGCCCGGCGCGCCGGGACCACCGTTCAGGTACTTGTAGGTGCACCCGACGGCCATCTCGACCCCGGCCCCGTGCAGATCCACGGGGAGCAGCCCGACGGCATGGGACAGGTCCCAGATCATCAGCGCCCCGGCCGCCTCGGCGCGCGCGGTCTCAGCGACGAGATCGCGGAGCTCCGCCATCCGGTAGTCGACGAGCGAGCGAACGGCGACGGCCACGTCGTCGAGCCGCTCGAACCCGTGGCGCACCTCGCAACCTTGCGACCGGGCGATGCCGTCGACGACGTAGCGGTCGGTCGGGAACTCGCTGGCAGCAATGGCGATGACCCGCCGGTCCGGACGCAGGACGAGCGCAGCATGGACGAGTTGGTACAGGTTGATCGTGACCGAGTCGTGGACGACGACCTCGCCGGGTCCCGCTCCGATGATCACGGCCAGCTCGTCGCCTACGCGCTGGGGCAGCTCGAGCCAGTGGTCCCACGAGCCGATCAGCCCGCCGGCCCACTCGTCGCGCATCAGCGCCTCCACGCGTTCGATCGTGCGGAGTGGCATCATGCCGAGCGAGCTGCCGTCGAGATACGCAACGTCGGGATCGGCGATCAAGAACTCGTCTCGCCACCCGGCGAGCGGATCGGCGGCATCCAGCGCCACCGCCTCATCGCGCGTATCCGGCACGCCCCCCATCATCCTCCACCCCCCGTTCTGTCTGCTTCAGATGAGCTCACGGGCAATCTGAAGCAGACAGATCGGCCAGTTTGATGAAGCTGGAGTGGCGGACGAAGCCGTCGTTGGTGAACTCGGCGATCTCGACCGTCGCCCGCAGGACGGGCTCGACCCAGGTTGCGCCCCGAAGGTACTCCCGCGGAGGTGGGGGCTCGAACGGGCAGTGCTCGGTGCGCAGCGCCTTCAGCCGGGCGCCAAGGTCTTCGAGCGTCCGCTGCGTGAACCCGGTGCCGACACCGCCGGCGAACACCAGCACGTCGCCGTCGAAACGCCCGACGAGAAGCGCGCCGAACGTCGATTGCCGATTGCCGGTGCCAGCGGTGTACCCGCCGATCACGACCTCGACAAGCGTGCGGTTTTTCACCTTGCGCCAGTTCGGAGTGCGCTTGCCCGGCAGGTACGTCGTGCCGAGCCGCTTGGCCATCACGCCCTCGAGTCCCTGCGCGACGGTCGCCTCGAGCAGTTCGGCACCATCACCGACACGGTTTCCGGGGACCATCCAGTTGTCGCCGGGATCGACGAGCTCGGCCAGGAGTCGCCGTCGATCCTCGTACGGCAGCTCGATCGTGTCCGGTCCCTCGATCGAGAGCACGTCGAAGACGTAGAACGCGGCCTGCCGCTCGTGGCGTTGGATGAGCTCGAACCGCGGTCGCCCGTGGTCATCGAGGACGACCAGCTCACCGTCGAGGATCGCCCGCGTGGCGTGCACTCCCTCCGCCAGCGCATCGAGCTCGGGCCACTTGGCGGTCACGTCGAGCAGGTTGCTCGACTGCAGGCGGACGCGGCCGTCGTCGACGAACGCGAGGGTGCGGTAACCGTCCCACTTGATCTCGTAGGCCCACGCATCCTCGTCGACCGGCAACGTGCCGAGCGTGGCCTTCATCGGAGGGACCGGGAAGCGCAACGGCATCCGGCCATCCTTATCCGCCAACCACGATCCTCCAACCGGGCATTCGTGCGATGTCAGCGCTTCGGGAGCCGGCTCGACAACACGCCGCTCGACTCGAGCCGGTCGAGATCGGCGTCGTCGAGACCGAGCAGCTCGGCGAGCACGGTGCGGTTGTCCTCGCCCCGGTAGCGCGGCTCGCCGCCGCGTAGCGCCACCCCCGGAGCGTCGCTGAACCTCCACGGAGCGTTCGGCACGCGGATCGTTCCGCCACCGCGGTCGCTCACCTCGACAACGGCTTGGCGCTGGCGGGCCCACTCCGTGTCACAGACGTCGCGGACCGAACGCAGCACTCCGACCGCCAGCCGGTGCTCGGCGAACCGCCGCTCGAACTCGGCGGCGTCGGTGAACCTGGCCGCCGTTGCCAGGATCTCGTCGAGGAGCTCGTCGAAATGGGCCATCCGGCTGCGGACGTCGACGAATCGCGAGTCGTCGATCAGGTCGGTCCGGTCGAGGGCGTTGGCGAACAGCTCGAACGTCCCCCGCTCGGCAGGATGGCCGCTCACGACGACGGTCTCCCCCGACGCGACCGTGGCCACGATGTAGTCGCCGGGGCCGAAACTGCGAATCGCGCCGTCGGCCACCGGGCCGTCCCACAGCTCGTTGTTCACGTGCTCGTTGACGTACAGCATCGTCTGCGCCATCGAGACGTCGATCCACTGCCCGCGACCCGAACGCTGGCGTTGGACGAGCGCGGCGAGGATCGCGCTGCACGTCTCGAGTGACGTGTAGACGTCGGCATGGCTGTGCGGATCGTTGGCGTACGAACCGCCACGTGCGTCGCCTTGCGACTTCGTCATCCCGGTTTCGGCGCCGACCACGGGCGCGTACGCGCGGCGGTCGACCCACGGCCCGGTCGCGCCGTACCCGGTGATCGACGCGTAGACGATCTGCGGGTTGCGCGCCGACACGACGTCGTAGCCGAGCCCCATGCGCGCCATCACGCCCGGCCTGAAGTTCTCGACCAACACGTCGCAGCGCTGCGCCAGATCGAGCACGATCTCGACCGCGTCGGGCTTGGAAAGGTCGAGGCTGATGTTGCGCTTGCCGACGTTCTGCTGGACGAAGTAGCCGGCGAGCCCGTTGATGCGCGGCGACGCGAACCGCGTCAGGTCACCGTCGGGTGGTTCGACCTTGATCACGTCGGCGCCGAGATCGGCGAGCATCCGAGTGCAGTGCGGTCCTGACAGCACGCGCGTCAGGTCGAGGACCCGTATCCCCTCGAGGGGGGTCGTCATCTCGTCCTCTGCCAGGGGGCCATCCTGTCAGGAGTGCACCCGCTCACACGTCGACGTGCTGAGCTACGTCGATGACGAGCGAGCTCCCCGACTACGACGACCTCCCGACCCGGGCCGGCCTGCGAGCCGCGTGGGGTGTGTGGGGAGCGGGCAACGACATCTTCGGATGCCTCAACCTGTTGACTCCCGAGCGCGTCGCCGCGGCCAGCGGGCTCGTGCGGCGCGGTGCGGTGTTCGCCCTCAACTGGTCGATGGCGCTGCCCGACCCGCCGTTGTTCGGACGCGGCAAGTTCGGGCACGAGGTCACCGGCACGGGTACCGGGCACGACGACGTGCTGCAAGGATGGAACACGCAGTCGTCGAGCCAGTGGGACGGTTTCCGTCACATCCGCAACCACGCGGCACACGCTTCCGAACCCGGTACCGGCCACTTCGGCGGTGTACCCGACGAGGAGCACGGGATCCACCACTGGGCGCGACGCGGTATCGCCGGTCGGGCGGTGCTCGCCGACATCGCCCGCTGGCGGGAGGCGATCGGCCGTCCGCTGCGGTACGACGAGTCCGACCCCATCGATCCCCGGGAGATCACCGAATGTCTCGCCGCCCAGGGCACCGAGCTCGCCGAGGGCGATGTCCTTCTCGTCCGCACCGGATGGGTCGAGTGGTACCAGCGCCAGCCGAGCGACGTTCGCGCGCGCCTCGGCGATGTCGCCGAGCTCGAGGCGCCGGGCTTCGCGTCGGGCGATGAGCTGGCCAGGACGTTGTGGAACCTGCACATCGCGGCGATCGGGTGTGACAACCCGGCGGTCGAGGTCTGGCCGCCATCGGGGTTGACGCGGGCAGACTACGAGGCGGCCCGCGAGGAGCAGATGCACCTCCACGAGGTGTTCTCGCACTGCGTGCTGCTCCCCCTGCTCGGGTTGCCGCTCGGCGAGATGTGGGACCTCGATGCGCTCGCGGCCGACTGCGCGGCCGACGGTCGCTACGAGTGCTTCTTCACCTCGGCCCCGCTCAACCTGCCGGCCGGCGTCGCCAGCCCGCCCAACGCCCTCGCCATCAAGTGACCCCAGCCTCCGTCAGGAGAAGTCGAAGACCCCGTCGGTGAGCGTCTGGGGGACGCCCTTGTGGGCGAACCAGCCGGCGAGGAACAGTGCGCCGCCGATGAGCGCGACGTTCTTCATGAACATCGACATCTCGACCTGACGCGTCTGAGGGTCGGTCTCCTCCCAGAACCGGTGCATGTACGCGGTCGCGGCGATGAGGCACACCGCGAGCGCGAACGCGCCGAGGTCGCCGAGGAAGCCGAAGATCACCATCAACCCCCCGAGCAGCCACACGACGCCGGAGAGGATCACCGCGTTCTTCGGCGACGGCACCCCTTTCGCCGCCGCGTATTGCGTCGAGCCCTCGAGGCCCGTCAGGTGTCCGATGCCGCTCCCGACGAACAGCACACCGAACAGGATTCGGCCGATGAGCCACAATGTCTCGTCCATTCGCGCCCCCTTGTGTCGTGTGCGATGGAGTCTCCGCACATTAGGCGTCCTCCGCCACGTCGTTGTCAGATGCCCTCGGCGGCGTCGATGTCGGCTTCGGCGGGGGCCTCGCCGTGGGCAGTCTGGGAGAACACCGCCGGCGGTTCGCGCCACGGATCCGGGAGCGTGCCAGCCCTCGCGTCGCGCATCGCGGCCCACACCCGCTCGGGGGTGCACGGCAAGTCGATGTGACGCACACCGAGGTGGGCGAGCGCGTCGATCACCGCGTTCTGGATGGCCGGGGTGGAACCGATCGTCGCAGCCTCACCGATCCCCTTCGCGCCGAGCGGGTTGAGCGGCGTCGGCGTCTCCGTCGATCGGGCGTCGAACATCGGCAGCTCGGCCGCCGACGGCACTGCGTAGTCGGCGAAGTTCGAGGTGACCGGGTTGCCGTCGGTGTCGAAACGGACCTCCTCGTACAGCGCCTGACCGACGCCCGATGCGATGCCCCCGTGTTGCTGGCCCTCGACGAGCAGTGGGTTGAGCACGGTGCCGCAGTCGTCGACGGCGACGTGACGGACGAGACGGACGTCGCCGGTCTCGGCGTCGACCTCGACCACCGCGATGTGAGCCCCGAACGGGAACGTCGGGGAGCCCTGGTCGAAGTAGAAGTCGGCACCGAGCGCGCCGAACGGCGACTCGTCGCTCTCCGGTGCCTTCGCAGCGAGCTCGTCCCATCGCATCGCCGAGGCCGGCACGCCGGCGACTCCGATCGTGCCCGCGGCGACGTCGATGACGATGTCGGCGTCGTCGGCCTCGAGCAGCTTCGCCGCGAGCGCCTTGGCCTTGTCGACCACCGCCTCGGTCGCCTTCTGCACTGCGGATCCGCCCAGCTGCAGCGATCGGGACCCGCCGGTACCGCCGCCTTGCGGCACGCGGTCGGTGTCGCCGTCGACGAGCGTGATCTTGTCGACCGGGATCCCCGTCTGGGCCGACACGAGCATCGCGAACGCGGTCTGGTGGCCCTGCCCGTGGGCGGACGTGCCGGCGTACACGGTCGCCGATCCGTCGTCGTGGACCTCGACCGCGCCCCATTCGCCGCCACCTCCACCGGCGGTGATCTCGACGTATGACGCCACGCCGATGCCGAGCAGGGTCGAACTGCCGTTCGCGCGGCGGGCGGCCTGCTCGGCGCGCAACTCGTCGTACCCGATCGCCGCCGCCGCCGTGCGCAACGGCAGCCGGTACGCACCCGAGTCGTAGGTGTTGCCGGTGAGCGTGTCGAACGGGAAGACATCGTCGGCGAGGAGATTGCGCTCGCGCAGCTCGATCGGGTCGACACCGAGCTCGAGCGCGGCGTGGTCGACGAGACGCTCGAGCAGCGCGGTCGCCTCCGGCCGGCCGGCCCCCCGATACGCGCCCATCGGAGTCGTGTTCGTGACCCCCACGGCGACGTCGAACTGGATCGCCGGGAACGCGTACGTGCCATGCGACATGCGTCGCGTGCCGCCCGGCAAGAACGCGCCGACCGTCGGATACGCACCGGCGTCACCGACGAGGCGCACCCGCAGCCCGGTGAACGTGCCATCGCGGCGGCAGCCGATCTCGGCGTACTGCACCTGGCCGCGGCTGTGCGGCAGGGTCTGCATGTCCTCGCTGCGGGTCGGCACCCACACGACCGGTCGCCCGAGCACACGTGCCGCGGCGGCCACGACCGTGTACTCCGGGTGCAGCCCGGCCTTGCCCCCGAAACCTCCGCCGACTTGCGGCGTCGTGACGTGGATCTCGGTGGCGTCGAGCCCGAGCGTCGCGGCGAGCTGGGTGTGCAGCGCGTGCGGCATCTGGGTCGACGGCCACACACGCAACCTTCCCTCTGGCGTGGGCGCGGCAGCGCAACAGTCCGGCTCCATCGGAGCGACGGCCATCCGCTGGTTGACGTACCTGCCGCGCACGACGATGTCGGAGATCGCCTCGAGGTCGACGACCGACCGGTCGGTGATCATCATCGCCTCGTTCGATCCGTGATCGGGGAAGATCAGCGTCGCGTCGGCGTCGAACGCGGTCTCGGGATCGATGATCGGCGGCAGCGTTTCGATCTCGGCCCACACCGCACTCGCCGCGTCCTCGCCCTGTTCATACGTCTCGGCGAACACCACGGCGATCGCCTCTCCGACGAACCGGACCCGATC
>DASUEW010000659.1:0-3477 GCA_036274875.1 Ilumatobacteraceae bacterium | reverse complement strand
AAGGGATCGACCTGCGTCTTCGACTGGGTCGAGCGCCTGGCGCTCGGCTCGCACCTGTACCCCGGCTCGTCGCTTCACACGAACCGAACGAACCAGCTGTGGAGCACGTCGGGCATCGGCGCCGCCGATGTCTCGATCCCGGTCAAGGAGATCCTGCCCCAGGAGCTGTCGAAGGACATGGCCGCGGAGCAGGGCCAGATGTACAGCTGGGACGTCGACAAGTCGGCGAACCCGACCTCGCTGAACTTCGCGGACACCTGCCTCACAACGCAGGGTGCGCGCAGCCAGCAGGTCCAGATCACCGTCACGTGGACGCGGTCCGGCCCGACCGGCACCGGGGACACGACGATCACGACCCACGTCTACGCCACGAACCCGGCGCATCGGACGATCACCGTCCAGGCGACCGACAGGATCTACGAGGGCGCCGGCCAGGATCCGGCTGACCTCCTCGACACCGTGGTCAGTGCGGCGGTCGACGTGGCAGCCGGCGCCGAGGACGTCCTCATCCTGACCCACTCGTTCCTCTACGACGGCACGGCGACGAGCTTCAACGACGTCGCAACCGCGACCTACACCGACAAGGTGACCGGCATCGCGGTTCCCGGCCAGACGAGTGCGGCTGCGTCGGCCACGACGGTGGCATCGAACGACCCGGCGGCCAACGCATCGGTCCTCGTGACCGACACCGAGTCGATCACGGGCGCTGGCCTGAGCTTCTCCGTCGCCGCCCCGTCGGTGGGCGCGTTCACCGGCGGCTACGTCGCCGGCGCCTCGACCACCGGCCCGGTCGGGTGGCAGTACACGGCCACGAACAGTGGCTCCGTGACGTTCACCAAGACGGTGACCGTCGACGAGCCGCGCATCACCAGCGGCAGCCTGTCCGACACGGCGACCATCGTCGGCGACGGACAGATCACGCTGGACTCGGACAGTGAGAGCGTCGCCATCACGGCGGATGCCCTCGTCAGTCTCCAGATCAACAAGACGATCCCGGCGGGCTCGCTCCGCGCGGGTGAGTCGGTCACCTTCGACTTCGACATCAGCGGCCCCGGCGGCTTTGCCGGAACCGCGCAGATCTCGTTCAGCTACGGCGATCCGCTGACGAAGTCGACCACGGTCAGCGGCCTCGATGCCGGTGCGTACACCGTCAGCGAGCAGGCCCAGGCGAACTGGGCCGATCACACCCCGCAGTCGGACACGATCGTCCTGCCCGACTGCAGCGGGAGCGTCGCGTTCAACAACACGACCCTCGCTCCGGCCCTGTCGCTGACGAAGACGGCCGATGACGAGTCCGTGAGCGCCGGTGAGGCGATCGGCTTCCTCGTCGACCTGTCGAACAGCGGCGCTGCCGGGACCGGGATCGCCAAGGATGTGACCCTCAACGACCCGCTGCCCGGCGGCGACGGGATCGAGTGGGCGATCGACTCGGTGACCGGGACCGGCGGCTACGCGCCTGGGGCCGGCGCCTGCGAGATCACGGGCTCGGCCCCGAGCCAGACGCTTGAGTGCGACTTCGGCGACCTGGACCCGGGCGAGGGCGTCGAGATCGCCATCAGCAGTGACACGGACGAGACGTCCTGCGCCGCTTACCGCAACGAGGCCACGGTCAACGCCTCGAACCATGCCGAGCTGACGGCGCACGACACCACCGAGGTGCTGTGCCCGGACCTCGACGTGACGAAGGCCAGTGATGACGGGACCGTGAGTGCCGGCGAGCCGATCGGGTTCTCCATCGAGGTGTCGAATGCCGACGCCGAGGGGACCGGCACGGCGTTCGACGTGACGCTCAGCGACCTCCTCCCCGGTGCCGATGGCATCGACTGGAGCATCGCCGGTGTGACGATCAACGGGTCGGGCGTGACCGCGGGCGAGTACTGCTCGATCACGGGCGACGCGCCGAGCCAGACGCTCACGTGCGACTTCGGGGACATGGAGCCCGGTGACAGCGCGTCGGTGCACGTCACCAGCGACACGACCCTCGACTCGTGCGAGACCCTCGACAACACGGCCTTCATCGACGCGGACAACGCGCCGGAGGAGGAGTCGAACGAGGCATCGGTCACGATCGAGTGCCCGGGCCTCAACATCTCGAAGGAAGCCGCCGACGATCTCATCGACGCCGGCGACACCGCGAGCTTCACGATCGTCGTGTGGAACGCGGGGCCGGGGACGGCGTTCGACGTCACCCTGACCGACACCCTTCCCGGTGACCTCGACTGGAGCGAGAACAGCGACGACTGCTCGATCGACGAGGGCGTCCTGACCTGCGACTTCGGCGATCTCGGGATCTCCACGAAGGATGCCTCGACCGCGCGCGTGACGCTCTCGGCCGAGACCGATCGGACCGAATGCGGCGTGCTGAACAACACGGCGATCGCGCGCTCGAACCCCGGGGAGCCGGTGCGGTCGAGCGACTCGATCGAGGTGCAGTGCCCGACGGTCGAGATCGTCAAGGACAACGACCAGTCCGCATCGGTGCTCCCAGGCACGGACGTGACCTTCACGCTCATCGTGACGGTCGCCGATGGCCCGGCCACCGACGTGATGGTGGTCGACACGCTCCCCGACGGCTACGACGCGCCGACGCTGATCAGCGACGGCGGGACGTACGACCCGACGACGCGGGAGATCACCTGGAGCCTCGGTGACCTGGCGGACGGCAGCCACGAGCTGACGTACCACGCCGCGGTCGGCGCCGATGTGGCGCACGGCACCCAGCTCGTCAACGTCGCGGTCGTGAGCGCCTCGAACAGCCAGTGCCCGGATGGATCCGAGCCGGCCGACGAGTGCGAGGACGACTCGACGGTGACGGTCCGCGTGCCGACCCTGGTCATCGACAAGGTCGCCGATGCCGAGGTGATCACCCTGTCCGGCCCGGCGGACGCCCTCGTGGCGAGCCCGTCGGTCGTGACCTGGACGCTCACCTACTCGCTGGCGAACGGACCGGTCACCAACGCGGTGATCACCGACGAGGTTCCGGAAGGCTTCGTCTTCCTGGATGCCTCGGACGGCGGCACGCTCGTGGACGGCGTGGTCACGTGGAACCTCGGCACGCTCACCGAGAGCGGGTCGGTCACGTTCCGCACGACCGTGAACACGGCGACGATCTCTCGGGTCGCCCCGACGGTGAACGTCGCGGTGATCGACTCCGACGAGACGGAGCCCGATGACGGCCAGGACAGCGTCACGGTCGTCGTGGAGCCGCCTCCGCAGGGCGGAACCCCGACGCCGAAGCCCTCGATGCCGAACACGGCCGCGGGCATCGGTCCCGACGGGACGCCGGTGACGGTGCCGGTCGAGCTTCTGGTGGCCTTCTTCCTCGGCTCGCTCGGCGCGCTGACGCTGGCGAATGCGAGGGCGAGGGACCGCCGGCGGTAGACCTTCGCCCTCGGGGGCCGGTCCGCCCGGTCCGGCCCCCGGCCAACACTGCACGACGGCGGGATCGAGGCCATCTCGATCCCGCCGCTTCGCGTC
>DASUEW010000658.1:0-4829 GCA_036274875.1 Ilumatobacteraceae bacterium | reverse complement strand
TCGGCCAGTTCCCGCGGCGTGCCGTCGGCGGTGACCGCGGTGGCCCGGTTGGTCAGCTCGATCAGCTTGGCGATGGCCGTGTTGAACCGCATCGCCTCCATGTCGGTCCGGACGCCGTCGATGGTGCGGTGCAGCATCCGTTCGGTCGTGTCGTCGAGTGGTGGCAGGTCGTCGCGCAGCTCGCCGGTCTGCTCGTCGACCAGGTTGCGCCACAGCCGCTGCAGGAAGCGGTACATGCCGACGACGTCGCGCGTCTCCCACGGACGGGAGGCGTCGAGCGGGCCCATCGCCATCTCGTACAGCCGGAGCGTGTCGGCGCCGTAGGCCTCGTACATCTCGTCGGGCGACACGGCGTTCTTCAGGCTCTTGCCCATCTTGCCCCACTCGCGCGTGACCGGGCGGCCGTCGTGGTAGTACGCGCCGTCGCGCTCTTCGACGTCGAACGCGTCGATGTAGATCTCGCGCTCGTCCTTGTAGGCGTCGGCGAGGATGTACCCCTGGTTGAACAGCCTCGCGTACGGCTCCTTCGACGACAGGTGGCCGAGGTCGTACAGCACCTTGTGCCAGAAGCGGGCGTACAGCAGGTGGAGCACGGCGTGCTCGACGCCGCCGACGTAGAGGTCGACGCCGCCGGGATGGTCGGGCCGCACGTCGGTGCGCGGACCCATCCAGTAGGCCTCGACGGCAGGGTCGACGAACGCCTCGTCGTTGGTCGGGTCGGTGTAGCGCAGCTCGTACCAGCACGACCCCGCCCACTGCGGCATCACGTTGGTGTCGCGGCGGTACCGCTTGAGGCCGTCGCCGAGGTCGAGCTCGACGTTCACCCACGACTCGAGCCGATCGAGGGGGCTCTCCGGGTCGGAGAACTCGTCGTCGGCGTCGAACGTGCGGGGCGAGAAGCTGTCGGTGTCGGGGAGCTCGACGGGGAGCATGGCGTCGGGCAGCGCGTGCGGGCGGCCGTCGTCGTCGTAGACGATCGGAAACGGCTCACCCCAGTACCGCTGGCGACTGAACAACCAGTCGCGCAGCTTGTACGTGATCGTCGCCTCGCCGTGCCCGTTGGCTTCGAGCCATTCGTTGGTGAGCCGGACGCCCTCGTCCACCGAGTCGATGCCGTTCAGATCGAGTGAGTCGTTCCCTGAATCATGGTTGCTGGAGTTGACGTACGGCGCGTCGCCGATGAAGGCGACCGGCCATCGCGACGTGTCGAGCGTCGGTTCGATCCCGTGCGCGGCGAACCATGCATCGGGCGGCTGCTGGATGGCAGGGATCTCGAGGCCGTACTTGCCGGCGAACTCGAAGTCGCGCTGGTCACCGCACGGCACGGCCATGATCGCCCCGGTGCCGTAGCCCATCAGCACGTAGTCGGCGATCCAGATCGGGATGTCGTCGCCGGTGACGGGATTGACAGCCGTCAGTCCCGTCGGGACCCCGGTCTTCTCGCGGCCCTCGTCCTGGCGTTCGATGTCCTTCTTGATGATCGCCGCCCGGCGGTACGCGGCGACCGCCAGCGACTGCTCGGGTGTGGTCAGGGCGTCGACGAGCGGGTGCTCGGGCGACAGCACCATGAACGTCGCCCCGAACAGCGTGTCGGGGCGCGTCGTGAAGACCGTGATCTCACCCGCCGGGCTCGGGAAGTGGACTTCGGCGCCGTGGCTGCGGCCGATCCAGTTGCGCTGCATCGTCTTGATCGCGTCGGTCCAGTCGAGCGTGTCGAGGTCGTCGATCAGGCGATCGGCGTAGGCCGTGATCCGCATCACCCACTGACGCATGTTGCGCTTGAACACCGGGAAGTTGCCGCGATCGGAACGGCCGTCGGCGGTGACTTCCTCGTTGGCGACGACGGTGCCGAGACCCGGGCACCAGTTGACGGGCGCGTTGCCGACGACGGCGAGACGCCGGCTGTCGATCACGTCGCGGCGCTCGGCATCGGTCAACTCCGCCCACGCCCGCCCGTCAGGAGTCGGCCGGGCGCCGGACTCGAGCTCGGCGATCAACTCGTCGATCGGGCGGGCCCGGTCGAGATCGGTGTCGTACCAGGCGCCGAAGATCTGGTTGAAGATCCATTGCGTCCAGCGGTAGTAGGCGGGGTCGGTGGTCGCGACGCTGCGCCGGGGGTCGTGGCTGAGGCCGAGCCGGCGCAGTTGGCGGCGCATCGTGGCGACGTTCTGGTCGGTCATGATCTTCGGGTGCTGGCCGGTCTGCACCGCGAACTGCTCGGCGGGGAGCCCGAACGCGTCGAATCCCATCGAGTACAGCACGTTGTGACCGGTCATCCGTTTGAAGCGGCTGTACACGTCGGTGCCGATGAAGCCGAGCGGGTGACCGACGTGGAGCCCGGCGCCGGACGGGTACGGGAACATGTCGAGCACGAACAGCTTCTCGCCGCGGGCGGCCGCCAGCTCGGGGTCGCCGAGCCGGCCGCTCGGGTTCGGGGTCTCGAACGTGTGCTCCGCGTCCCAGCGATCCTGCCACCGCAGCTCGATCTCCTGCGCGAGCGCAGCGGTGTACCGATGCGCAGGCGCGTCGGCCGCGCTCGGCGGACTCGTCGCCGTCGACTGCCGCTGCTCGCTCATGTCCGATGTTCGCTGCTCGCTCAGGTCGGGTGTTCGCTGCTCGCTCATGTCGAGCAACCAGCCTACGGCTCGACCCGCTCGTCGCCCTCGTCCCGCCGCCTCGCCGGAGCGAGGCGAGCCGGAAGCCGGGCAGCAGCGCACCGGCGGCACTAGCGTCGGGCGTCATGACCGCGGCCGACTCGACCATCGCGCGGCTCGAGGCGTCGGCCGATCTCCCCACAGGCGTGCGGTTCGTCGGTTCGTCGGTGATGGGTCCTGACGGACCTGTCCACGTCAGCTGGAAACACATCCACGACGAGGCGCGCGCGGTCGGGGCCGCGCTGCAGGCCAAGGGTCTCGTGCCAGGTGATCACGTCGCGATCCTCGGGCCGACGAGCCGCGACCTGATGACGATCATCCGCGGCTGCTGGTTGGCTGGCATCGCGTCGATGGTGCTGCCACTGCCGATGCGGATGGGCTCGCTCGACGCGTTCATCGAGGGCACGCGGGCGCGCATCCGTCACGGCGACGCCAAGCTCGTGTTGATCGACGCCCAGCTCGCCCCCTTCTACGAGGCCGTTGCCGGCGATCCACCGATCGAGCCGATGGGTTCGGTGCTCCCCGGCGCCGCGAACGTTCCGTCCGGCGACGCGCTCCAGCTCCCGCCTGACGACCCGGAGCGACTCGTCATCTTGCAGTACACGTCGGGCTCGACGAGCGAACCGAAGGGCGTGATGATCCCCGATCGGGTCCTGCGCGCCAACATCGACGCCGCCTGCCAAGCGGCCGAGCTGTTGCCCGACGAGGTGATGCTGTCGTGGTTGCCGCTCTACCACGACATGGGACTCGTGGGGTTTCTCGCACTGTCGATGACGAGGGGCGTGGAACTGGTGCAGGCAGCACCACAGGACTTCATGGCCCACCCGGCGAACTGGATGCAGTGGGTGTCCGACTGGCGGGCGACGGCGACGGCAGGGCCCAACTTCTCGTGGGTCCTTGCCACGCGCGCGTTGCGGCGGGCGACCGATCTCGACCTGTCGTCGCTGACGCTCGCACTGTCGGGTGCCGAACCGGTCGATCCGAGCGCCGTCGAGGCGTTCGTCGTGGCCGCCGAGCCGTTCGGCTTCCGGTCGGGGAGTGTGTTCCCGGCGTTCGGGATGGCGGAGGTCGCGATCGCTGGGACGTTCCCGCCGCGCGGTCGGGGACTGGTTTGCGACACGGTCGACCGCGAGGTGCTCGAACGGCACCGCGTCGCCAAACCGGTCGAGCTCACCGACCCCGATGACGAGGCGTACCGCGCTCGCCGGCTGCCGCTGCTCGGGACCGCCGTCCCAGGACTCGAGATGATGGTCGTGAACCCCGACACGTACGAGGCGCTGCCCGAGCGTCACGTCGGTGAGCTGCTGTTGCGAGGTACGTCGGTGACCCCCGGGTACTACAAGCGGCCGGACGCCACGGCGGCGTTGTTCCGCGACGGCTGGCTGTGCACCGGCGACCTCGCGTATCTCCTCGACGGCGAGCTGATCCTGTGCGGACGAATCAAGGACGTCATCATCGTCGGTGGCCGCAACGTCTTCCCCGAAGACATCGAGCGCGCGGTGGGCGGGCTCGATGGCGTGCGCGCCGGCAATGTGATCGCCTTCGGGGTCGAGGGTTACAAGGGCAAGGAGAGTGTCGTGGTCGTGGCCGAGGTGCGCACGGACGAGTCCGACGGGATACGCGCCGCGATCCACGAACGCACGCTCGACGTGTGCGGCCTCCCTCCGCGCGACGTGATGCTCGTCCAGCCGGGCAGCCTGCCGAAGACCTCGTCGGGCAAGCTCCAGCGCGCCAAGTGCCGCGAGCAGTACCTCGAAGAAGACCTTGTCTTGATTTGACGCCCCGATCTCGTGAAGTTTCGGCGCTCCCACGGCGCCGAAACTTCACGAGATGGGATTGGGTGGGAGGATGGCGGTGTGAAGGTGGTCTACACGCTGCGGCATCGGCTGCACCATCCGGAGCGTGAGCTCGAGGGCTCGAGATTCCAGGATCCGTTCGAGCACCCCGGTCGGGCGGAGACGATCAGGGCCGCACTTGCCGCCGACGACCGGTTCGAGCTCGTCGCGCCCGACGAGTCGGGGAAGGAGCCGATCGAGGCGGTGCACGACCCCGGGCTGGTGTCGTTCCTCGAAACGGCATGGCACGACTTCCAGATCGAGCGCGGCCCGACCCACGACGTGATCCCTGACGTCTTCGCGATGCCGTCGCTGCGAGAGGGGATGGGACCCGCCAGCG
>DASUEW010000657.1:0-2125 GCA_036274875.1 Ilumatobacteraceae bacterium | reverse complement strand
CTCGTCACCGCGGACCACGGCTGGCGACGGCGTGGTTCGCCCCGGCCCCGAGGCGTGAGCGGGGGCGGTCGCGCCGGAAGCGGAACGGAAAGGAGCCGCGCCTCGTTGGGTGAGGCGCGGCTCCCGGGCTCCCGTCCCCCCGTGGGCGGGCACCCCTGTGTTCGCGAGGTCGAGACCCTCCGCCGGGGTCGGAGGGGTCGGCACGCCGGCCGGCGTGCGCGCGTGCTGCTAGCGGATCAGCTGGACACCGATGCTCTCGGCGTTCCCGACTGGACCGCTGCCGACAGGGCCGGTGGTGATGAACTCGATGAACCAGCCCTGGACGCAGCTGCTGCTGCCGTTGCCGCCGATGACGTTCTGGAGCGGCTGCCCCGAGGTGGAGCTGACCGCCTCTTCGCAGTGCGGATCGTTGCCACCGTTCTTGTCGTACATCCAGTCGACGTAGAACGCCACGACACCGCTGACGTGGTATTGGCCCTTGCTGCCGTGCGCCTGCGACTCGCAGCCCACCCCGGCCCCTGATCCCGTGTCGCAGATCGGGATGAGGATCGGTTCGAGGCGGTGCTCGGCGTTGACGACATCGGCGATCGGCTTCGCGCAGTTGTTGCCGTTGTCCAGGTCGACCCAGACCGGGAAGGTCGTCCATTCGATCCGCGGCGGGGTCGCGGCCTCCTCCTCGCACGTCATGTCGGGGTCGAGATCGAGGACCTGGAACGAAGCCCCCGATCCGCCGCCGCTCCCGAACGTCTTGCAGAGCGGGATGATGTACTCCTGCCCGTCCGGATAGCCACCGGGCGTCGTCGGCGGATCACTCGTCTCCCACTGGTCCTTGCCGAACGGCGGGAGCGTCCCGTTGCCGTCGCAGTCGGTGATGCTCACCGGGAAGATCACCGGGATGAAGGGCCCGCCGACCAGGCGGCCGGTGACGGCCGTCGCGTCGGCGCTGGCGTCGAACGTGTTGAGGCCGACTGCCCGACCGATCGTCGTCCCGAACGTCTTCGTCGATCGGACGGCGACCCCCTGGGCCCCGGGCGGGATCGTGCCGCCGCCGACCGCCGCCGGCGGGTTGCCGGACGTCGAGGTCAGCGCACCGGCGGCGTCGACGGTCCGGCCCTGGACGTCCGTGTACACGCCGGTGTAGCCGGACAGGCCGTTCGCGACAACCATCGCGTTGACCGCGGCGGCCACGTCGGCGTCCGTCTTCGCCACACCCTTCAGGCGCTCCGCGAGCACAACTGCTCCGGCATTGGCGGCGGCGTCGGTGCCGTTCTGCGTGGCGCGCTGCTGGGCGAAGGCGTTGCCGCCCTCGAGGACGAGCGCAGCCATGGCGATGAGCCCGAGGATGAGAAAGACGCCGATCACGAGGATCTGGCCTCCCTCCCGGCGGTCCCGCCTGCCGTCGTGCGGCCAGGTCAGTCGATCGGTGCGGCGCATGACAGGCACGTCCTTTCCCCCGTCGGACATCGGGCTCATGGCTGCTTCGGGCAGTTCGCGGCGGTGATCGTCGCGGTCGGGCAGGTGAATTCGACGACCTCGACCGAGGTCGCGCTCAGCGTCACGCCGCTCGGGAACAGGATGTTCTGGATGATCGGCGTGATCGGGCGGAAGGTCGTCTCGAACGACACGACCGCGACGCAGCCGTAGCCGACCGGGTCGCACTCGTCGTTCTGGGTCGGGTCGGCGTTCGGCGTCGGCTCGTAGAACTCGACGCTGACGTTGGGCGCGTCGATCTCGGCCATCCAGGTCTGGTTCGTGGTCCGCTGGGTGATCGTGGCGACGTCCTGGTTGACGATCGCCAGACGTGCGCCTTCGCGCGCGGCGTTCGTGACCGAGTTGTAGGTGAACGCGCCCCGCCCGAGATCGATCGCCGCGACGACGAGGAGAATGAAGACCGGAAAGACGATCGCGAACTCGGCAAGTGCCTGCCCGCGGGATCGGTGGGCCGGGCCTGAGGCCGCCCGGCTGGCCGTGAAGCGACGCATCAGTTCCTGCTCACCTGGATCGTGCTGTTGCATGGGACCGACGTCCCGCCGGTCAGGTTCTGGCTCTTGATCGTCCAGGGCAGACCGCCCTGCTTGTAGGTCACCGTCGTCGTGAAGCCGGCGTCGTTCCACGTCGTCTGCGC
>DASUEW010000656.1:0-14471 GCA_036274875.1 Ilumatobacteraceae bacterium | reverse complement strand
GATGGGCTGACGTCGAAGCCGAGCCACCGCCGACGACCACGACGACGCTCCCCGAGGGCTACGACGATCCGGCGCCCGAGCTCGACACCAAGCTGCTGTCGATGCGGAGGAGTCCCACCGAGCTCGCCGCTCGCGCCCGCGACGATGCCTACCGAGCGGTGCTGCAGCCATTCTTCGACACGCTGCCGCAGGGCTCGTGCGTGGCGATCGACATCGAGGGCGAGCGCTTCGCCGACGTCAGAGCCGACCTGGCCGTCATCCCGGCCAGCAATCAGAAGTTGCTCGTCGCTGCCGTGGCGCTCGATGTGCTCGGCGACGATCACCGCTTCCGCACCGAGCTGCGCGGCGCCGCGCCTGTCGGCAGTGTGATCACCGGCGACGTCTACCTCGTCGGCGGTGGTGACCCGCTGCTCGTGACCGCGGACTACGTCGACCCGTTGCCGCTCCCAGCGTTCAACACGACGTCACTGGACTCGATCGCCGACGCGTTGCAGGCGGCCGGAGTCACCGAGATCGACGGCGATGTCGTCGGCGACGGCAGCCGCTACGACGACGAGTACGTCGTTCCGTCGTGGGGTCCGGATCATGTGCTCGGCGACGAGGCCGGCCCGTATGACGCACTGACGGTCAATGACGGTCGGACGTTCGCCGACAGCACGATCGGCTTCAACCCGAACCAGTCGGCGGCTCGCCAGTTCATCCGCCTGCTGCAAGCGCGCAACATCGTGGTGACCGGTCGCAGCCGCAATGGCACCGCCCCCAGTGACGGTTCGATCGTCGTGTTGGGAGCCGTCGAATCCGCACCGCTGTCGGACATCGTCGACGAGTTGCTGCAAACGAGCGACAACAACACGGCTGAGCTGCTCGTGAAGGAGATCGGGTTCGCGGTGCGCGGTGAAGGGACCCGCGTCGCCGGCCTGCAGGAGACATGGAACAGGCTCGCGGAGTGGCAGGTGCCGCTCGAAGGCGTCGCGCTCGACGACGGATCGGGGCTCAGCCGTGACGATCGCCTGACCTGCGACGCGATCATGGCCGTGCTCGAGCACGTGGGTGTCGACAGCGAGCTGACGAAGTCCCTGCCGGTGGCGGGAGTGTCGGGCACGCTCGCGGCCGAGCTGGTGGGCGGTCCCGCCGACGGCCGGCTAGCCGCCAAGACCGGGACGCTGACCGGTGTGCGGGCACTCAGTGGCTTCTTGCAGGCCGACGACGGGCTGATGGCGTTCTCGCTCGTGCTAAACGGGGAAGGAGTCGACCGTCCGGCGTACTACCAACCACTGTGGTCACGTCTCGTCAACCTGCTCGACCGCTACCCGATCGGCCCGGAGGCCGACGAGTTCGCGCCCCGCTGAATGCGCCCCGCTGAATGCTGACGACGGGCCTGAATGTGCTGCACGGGATGTCATGCTTGTCGCGTGGCTGTGATGCCGATGTTCCCGCTCGGCACCGTGCTGTTGCCCGGCGGACTTCTTCCGCTGCACGTCTTCGAACCGCGCTACCGGCAACTCGTCGCTGACCTGTTGGCCGACGACGTGAACGAGCCGGAGTTCGGCGTCACGATGATCGAGCGGGGCAGGGAGACCGGCGGCGGCGAGGATCGCTGTGATGTCGGCGTGATCGCCCGGATCGTTCAGATCGAAGCGCTCGAAGGTGGCCGCTATGGGCTCGTCGTGGCCGGTACCTGGCGGTTCCGAGTCCGTTCCTGGCTGCCCGACGACCCGTACCCGCTCGCCGACATCGACGCGTGGCCCGACGAAGACCCCGACGACCCGGACATCCCCGACCTGATCACCGGTGCCCTTGCTCGCATTCGCGACATTCATCGGCAGGCGGCCGAGCTGAGCGTCCAGCCGGCATCCGCCGGTGCCCCGGACGAACCCACCGCTGGCGCGGAACCTGAGATCAGCGACGATCCGCTGCTCGCCACGTACCACCTCGCCGGCATCGCCCCGCTGGGTCCGAGCGACCGCTATCGGTTGCTCTGCGCCGACTCGCCACGGCGGCGCCTCGAGTTGCTCGACGAAGCGCTCGACGACGTCGTGGCCATGATCGAGTTCCGCCGTACGTGATAGAAACACGGCCCATGGCGGATCAACCGCAGCCCGGCACCGACGATGCCCAGCCCGACAATGCCCAGCACAACAACGACGATGTCTCGATCGTCGAGCTCTTCGAGTACGTCAAGACGTACGCCAGGCAGGAGACGCTCGGCCCGCTTCGAGGCGCGGGTCGGTGGCTCGCGCTCGGCACCGCGGCCGCGGTCGTGCTCGGCCTCGGGCTGACGTTGATGATGCTCGGCCTCCTTCGGTTGTTGCAGACGGAGTGGGAGCGCTCGGCCACGGGCCGGCTGTCATGGTTGTCGTACCTGATCGTCTTCGTGGTCGTCGTCGCGCTCTTGCTGCTCACCGTGACGAGGATCAGCAAGAAGTCGCTGAACAAGGAGTCGTACTGATGGCCAAGGCGCAGGCGGCCCAGCAGACCAAGATCACGCGCAACGACCTCGAATCGAAGTTCCGCGCGTTCCAGGGCGAGATTCAGGGCAAGGTCGACGACAAGAAGCAGACGCTGATCGCGGCTGGTGCGGGCGTCGGGATGTTCTTGATGCTCGTGTTCTTCCTCCTCGGGCGACGCAGCGGCAAGAAGAAGACGACGCTGGTCGAGATCCGCCGGGTCTGACCGAATGGCAACCCGTCGCCGCGCGCTGTCACTGTCCGCGCTGATCCGCACCCGGGCCATCCATCGGGGCATCCTCGGGCGGAGCCCGTTGTGGCGCGCCGTTGCCCTCGTGGTGTTCGGCGGGCGGTTCCTGAAGCGCTTCCTCGGGAAGAACCCGGAGAACCTGGGCACCGAGAAGCTCGAGGCCGGCCAGTTCGTGCGGATCGAGGCGATCGCGCCGCCCGACCGACGCCAGCGGCGCGGGGCTCGCCGGCGCACCGCGTGAGTGCAACGTTCGAGGTCGGCGAGCGGGCACTGCTGCTCGACGCCAAGCGCCGCCGCTACCTCGTCGAGCTCAAGGAAGGTGGCGAGTTCCACAGTCACGCCGGCTTCGTCGCCCACGGCGACATCGTCGGTGCTCCCGAAGGGGTGACCGTGCGCTCGACGAAGGGCGCCGAGTACACCGTGCTCCGCCCGACGCTCGAAGACTTCGTGGTCGAGATGCCGCGGGGCGCCCAGGTGATCTACCCCAAGGACCTGGCACCGATCTGCATGCTCGGCGACATCGGGCCCGGCACGCGTGTGTTCGAGAGCGGGGTCGGCTCAGGCGCACTCTCGATGACCATGCTGCGCTGGGGCGCCGAGATCGTCGGGTACGAGATCCGCGAGGACTTCGCCAACCGGGCGCGGTCGAACGTCCGATCGTTTCTCGGTGCCGCGGCGATGGCGCGCTACGACGTCCGCTCGGCGAGCAGCTACGACGGGATCGATCCTGCCGACGGGCCGTTCGACCGGGTCGTGCTCGACCTGCCCGAGCCGTGGCAGGTCGTCCCGCACGCCGAGTACGTGCTGCGCGCCGGAGGGATCCTTGTGGCCTACACACCCTCGATCACGCAAGCGGCACAGACCCGCGAGCAGCTCAAAGGGCGCTGGATCGATGCCAGGACGATCGAAGTGCTGCACCGCGGCTGGCACATCGACGGCCAAGCGGTGCGCCCGGACCACCGCATGGTGGCCCACACCGGCTTCCTGTCAGTCGCGAGATTCCTGGGTCCGGGAACGAGAAATAGACGGGTCGAGGCGGAAGCAGAACGATCCGCGGACGAACCATGAACCGCCTACGCCGCACGAGCCGGCGACCAGACGTGTAACGCTCCGACGTGCCGTGAGCCGGCTCAATCAAACAGAGCCGGCTCAATCAGATCAAGGTTCGATGTAGATGCACTCGCCGGGACATTCCTCGGCGCTCTCGATGACCGCGTCGAGTTGCCCGTCGGGGATCTCGGCGAGCCCTTCGGCGCCCTGCGGGTTGCCCTTGGCAGTGGCGTAGATCTTGTCGCCCTCTCGGACGTAGGCGAGTCCGTCGTCGAGCAGCGTGAAGACGTCGGGGGCGATCTCTTCGCACAACCCGTCGCCAGTGCACAGATCCTGGTCGATCCAGACCTTCATCGTCATGTCTCCTTCGGAGCGGACTTCGTGCCGATCACTTTACACGGTGAAACGCGTAAAAACACGAATATCGGGTATCGCGGCCACCACGACGTCGACGTCGACAATGCGGTGGCGTCGGGTGAGGTCGGGTGTATGTTCGCTCGCAAGCGCATCATCGGCCTACGACATCATCGAGAGGTACGAACGGAGAGGTACGAACGTGGCGGAGCCCGAAGACGAATCGACCGGGGCACTCGAAGGACAAGTTGCCGTCCTGAACGAGGAGATCGCGCAGCTGCGGGCGCGGCTGGCCGACGCACCGAACCGCGTGCGCGCCCTCGAGGAGCGACTGCTCGAGACCAAGGGCCAGCTGGCCCAAGCGGTCGGTCAGAACGAGAAGCTGAGCTACACGCTTCGTGAAGCACGTGAACACATCGCCGCGTTGCGCGACGAGGTCGACAAGCTGACCCAGCCCCCGTCGGCGTACGGCGTGGTGGTGGGCAAGAACGACGACGGCACGATCGACGTGCTCACGAGCGGCCGCAAGATGAAGGTCCAGGTGCATCCCGAGATCGACCACGACCTGCTCGAGCGCGGCTTCGAGGTCGTGCTCAACGAGAGCTTCAACGTGATCCTCGCCCGCAACCCCGAGAACACCGGCGAGGTGGTGACGATCAAGGACATCATGGACGATGGCGTGCGAGCACTCGTCGTGGGGCGTGCCGACGAGGAGCGGGTGTGCGAGTTGGCCGACTCGCTGCGCGGTGTCCGGTTGCGCAGCGGCGACCAGATGCGGCTCGATCCCCGCTCGAACCTGCTGCTCGAGAAGTTGCCGCGCCCGGAGGTCGAGGATCTGCTGCTCGAGGAGGTGCCCGACATCTCCTACGCCGACATCGGCGGGCTCGACGACCAGATCGAGCAGATCGCCGATGCCGTGGAGCTGCCGTTCCTCCACCAGGACCTGTTCGCGGAGCACCGGTTGCCGGCACCGAAGGGCATCCTCCTGTACGGCCCGCCCGGCTGCGGCAAGACGCTCATCGCCAAAGCGGTCGCCAACAGCCTCGCCAAGAAGGTCGCCGACACCATCGGCGAGGGCAAGGGACGCAGTTACTTCATCAACATCAAGGGCCCTGAGCTGCTCAACAAGTACGTCGGCGAGACCGAGCGCCAGATCCGCCTCGTGTTCCAGCGCGCCCGTGAGAAGAGCGAGGAGGGCTGGCCGGTCATCGTCTTCTTCGACGAGATGGACTCGATGTTCCGCACCCGCGGCTCCGGCATCTCGTCCGACATGGAGTCGACGATCGTGCCCCAGCTGCTCGCCGAGATCGATGGTGTCGAGGGGTTGCGCAACGTGATCGTGATCGGTGCGACGAACCGCGAGGATCTCATCGACCCGGCGATCCTGCGGCCCGGCCGGCTCGACGTGAAGATCAAGATCGAGCGTCCCAACGCCCATGCGGCGACGCAGATCTTCGCCCAGTACCTCACGAACGAGATCCCGATCGCCGAGGGTTCGGTGGTGCCCGACATGATCGCCGACACCGTCGCCGAGATGTACCGCGAGGACGACTCCAACCGCTTCCTCGAGGTCACCTACCAGAACGGCGACAAGGAGATCCTCTACTACAAGGACTTCGCCTCCGGAGCGATGATCGAGAACATCGTGCGGCGGGCCAAGAAGTTGGCGATCAAGCGTGTCATCGCCGGTGGCGCCAAAGGCGTCGGTACCCCCGACCTGCTGGCGTCGATCAAACAGGAGTACAAGGAGCACGAGGACCTGCCCAACACCACCAACCCCGACGACTGGGCGAAGATCTCGGGCAAGAAGGGCGAGCGGATCGTGTTCATCCGCACCCTCGTCTCGGAGGCCAAGCAGGACGGCCCGATGGGCGGCCGGGCGATCGAACGGGTCCAGACCGGCCAGTACCTGTAGCCCGGGTCCCCGCCCTCGTTCTGGGCTGCTGGATCTTTCGACACCCGCCAGGACTAGCAGCCCAGAACGCCTGGAGGACCGAAGGGTCACTGAGGCGGAGCAGCTCAGCGGCTGAAGTGGCGGGGGGCGTAGTACGACGGGTTGGGGTCGCGGCGGCCTCGCTTCAAGGTCCACCGCCACTGGGCGGAGACGCGGCTGCGCACGCGATGACGCACCTTGGGGACGGCGTGGAGCCATGCTGCCTGGCAGCGGCCACCCATCACCATCAGATCGCCGCTGGCGGGGGACAGGTCGACCGCATCCACGAGGTGGTCGTCGTCACCCGTGTCCGTGCGGCGACCCGTGAGGGGCTTCATCAGCCATGGCCGGCGGGCGCCGAGGGTGAGCACACCGATCACGGTGTCGTCGAGCCAGCGCAGCTCACGGTCGCGATGGAACGCAACGCTGTCGTGCTCGTCGCGGTAGTGGGCGAGGGCGACGCCGCCGAACTGCACCTTGTAGCGCGTCGTGATCCACCGCTCGACGTCGATCAGCGCCGGATGGCGGTCGGCCCCCGACTGGAACGCGCTGAGTCGCGGTTCGTCGATCCACCGCTCGTAGCGGAAGACGCGGCCCTGCTCCCAGGCGACGGTCGACACGAGTTCGTCATGCACCGAGTCGGCGTCGACGACCAGCCCGCGCACGACATCGACCCACGACGACTCGTCGAGCTGCACCCGTTCGACGCACGGCGCCGGCGTGAGCCAGGTCCGCTCGACGAGATCTCGCTGACGGGCCGTGGTCATACGACTGACATTAGGGGATGAGACCGCAATGATCAGTTGGACCCGACAACCCGCGATGGTGAGGATAGGGTGCGCCCATGGCCCTGCCGAAGGTCTGCGGGATCGAGACCGAGTACGGCATCGTGGTGCGCGGGGCGGAGAACAACCCGGTTTCGGCGTCGTCGTTGTTGATCAACGCCTACGTGTCGGCGACCTCGCGCAAGGTCGGATGGGACTTCGACGACGAGCACCCCACCAACGACGCGCGCGGCTTCTCGCTCGACGACGTGCTCGCCCCCGAGGTCGAGACGACGCTGGTCAACGCGGTGCTCACGAATGGCGCCCGGTACTACGTCGACCACGCCCATCCCGAGATCTCGACGCCCGAGGTGTCGAACGCCCGCGAAGCGGTCGTGTGGGACAGGGCAGCCGAGGAGATCGTGCGAGCGTCGATGGAGTACGCCCGCCCGCTCGTCGCTCCCGGTGGTGAGCTCGTCGTCTACAAGAACAACTCCGACGGCAAGGGCAACAGCTACGGCTGCCACGAGAACTACCTGCTCGCCCGCGAGCTCCCGTTCGGGCGGTTGGCTGCGCAGATCACGCCGCACTTCGTGACCCGGCAGATCTTCTGCGGGGCGGGGAAGGTGGGGTGCGAGCTGCCGGGCCGTTCGCCCGACGAGGTCGTCTACCAGTTGAGCCAGCGGGCCGACTTCTTCGAGGAGGAGATCGGCCTCGAGACGACGCTGAAGCGACCGATCGTCAACACGCGCGACGAGCCGCACTGCGATCCGCAGAAGTACCGACGTCTCCACGTGATCGTCGGCGACGCGAACATGAGCGAGGTCGCGACGTACCTGAAGGTCGGCACGACCGCGATCGTGCTGGCGATGATCGAGGACGACGAGCTCGGCGACGACTGGCTGCTCGGCAACCCGGTCGGGGCGATCCGCCAGGTGAGTCACGACCCGTCGCTGGCGCGTACCGTGATGCTGCGCGACGGCCGGCGGGCGACCGCCATCGAGGTGCAATGGGGTCTGCTCGAACGGGCCCGCAAGTACGAGCGCCTGCACGGGCTGTCGGCGGTCGGAGAAGCCGTGGGTGTCGACGTCTTGGACCGGTGGGAGCGCGTGCTCACCGGTCTCGAGCGCGATCCCGACTCGGTCGCCCACTGGGTCGACTGGGTGGCCAAACGCCGTCTCGTCGAGGGCTACGCCGAGCGTCATGGTCTGGAGCCGGCGAGCGCAAAGCTGAAGGCGATCGACCTGCAGTACCACGACCTGCGCACCGAGCGGTCGCTTGCCCGGCGCGCCGGCCTCGAGACCCTGGTCACCGAAGCCGAGGCCGAAGCGGCGATGACGAACCCACCCACCACCACGCGCGCGTATTTCCGCGGTCGGTGCCTCGACAAGTACGCCAACGACATCGTGGCTGCCAACTGGGACTCGCTCGTGTTCGACGTCGGGCGCGATCCGTTGCGGCGGGTGCCGATGATGGAACCATTGCGTGGGACAGCCGATCACGTGGGTAACTTGATCGACACGAGCGAAACGGCGGCCGAGCTCCTCGAACGACTCGGCGCCTGACGATCGACGGAAGGAGATCACGAGCGCCATGGCCGAACGTACGCAGAAGCACAAACAGTCACCTGGACGCACCAACGAGGTCGTAGAGACCGAAGCACCCGCGGTATCGGAGACCGGAGAGAAGCTCAAAGCCGAGCTCGACGACCTGCTCGACGAGATCGACGACGTGCTCGAGACCAACGCCGAGGACTTCGTCAAGTCCTACGTGCAAAAGGGCGGTCAGTAGCTCGTGTCGATGCCGATCTTCGATCCGGTCCACGACCCCGGATCGAACTTCCCGGAACTGCTGCGTCGGCTCGGTCTCGGGACACCCGCTGTGGCCGCGGGCGGTGAGCTGTCGGTGCCGCACGCCACGACGTGCGTCGCGCTCCGATACGCGGACGGTGTCGTGCTGGCAGGCGATCGGCGGGCCACCGCCGGGAACCTGATCTCGCACCGGTCGATGGAGAAGGTCGTCCAGGCCGATCAGTACAGCGGGGTGGCCATTGCCGGCGCCGCCGGACCGGCGATGGAGATGATCCGACTGTTCCAGTTGCAGCTGGAGCACTACGAGAAGGTCGAGGGCTCGGCTCTCAGCCTCGAGGGCAAGGCGAACCAGCTGTCGATGATGGTCCGCGGCAACTTGCCGGCGGCGATGCAGGGGATGGTCGTGGTGCCCCTGTTCGCCGGGTTCGACACGCGGCGCGTCGTCGGGCGGCTGTTCGCCTACGACGTGACCGGTGGGCGCTACGAGGAGCGCGACTACGTCGCCACCGGGTCGGGCAGCCTGCACGCGGGCACCGTGATCAAGGTCGGCTACCGCTCCGACATGGCGCGCGACGAGGCCGTCACGCTCGCCTGTCGCTCGCTCTGGGAGGCGGCCGACGCCGATTCGGCGACCGGTGGGCCCGATCTCCTGCGGGGCATCTACCCGACTGTCGCCACGGTGACGGCAGCGGGCTGGGAGCGGGTGGGCGACGACGAGCTGGCCTCCCGCTACGAGACGATCGCCAGTGAGGTGCGCTCCCGATGAGCATGCCGTTCTACGTCGCCCCCGAACAGGTGATGAAGGACCGTGCCGATTACGCCCGCAAGGGCATCGCCAGGGGCCGGGCGCTGGTCGCGGTGCGCTACGTCGACGGGATCGCGGTCGTCGCGGAGAACCCGTCGGAGACGCTACGCAAGATCAGCGAGCTGTACGACCGGATCGCGTTCGCAGGTGTCGGCCGGTACAACGAGTTCGACCAGCTCCGAGTCGCTGGTGTCCGGGCGGCCGACCTCAAGGGTTTCCAGTACTCGCGCGACGACGTCGACGCCCGCAGCCTGGCGAACCAGTACGCCCAGATCCTCGGCCAGATCTTCACCCACGAGATGAAGCCGATGGAAGTCGAGATCCTCGTTGCCGAAGTCGGCCTGGAGCCGGCCGGCGACCAGATGTTCCATATCCTGTACGACGGCACCGTCATGGACGAGCGCGACTACAGCGCGCTCGGTGGAGATTCCGAGGCGATCAACACCCGCCTCGCCGACGCGTTCGCCGACGGCTTCGACCTGGCCAACGCGGTGCGCGTCGGCACCGCTGCGCTGTCGGGTCCCGAGCGTGAGATCCCGACGCGAGAGCTCGAGGTCGCGACGCTCTCGCGTGGCAACGGCCGGCGCTGCTTTCGCCGTTTGAACGACGACGAAGTCGACGCGCTCGTCGCGACCTGAACGAGCCGGCAGTGGCCGCCATCGATCTCAACAGCGATCTTGGCGAGTCGTACGGAGCGTGGACGCTCGGCGATGACGAGGCGATGTTGCGCCTCGTCACGAGTGCCAACGTCGCGTGCGGGTTCCACGCCGGTGACCCGTCGACGCTCAGACGGATCTGCGCGTTGGCGGTCGGGCACGGCGTGCGGATCGGCGCCCAGGTGTCGTATCCCGATCTCGCCGGCTTCGGGCGACGGCACATGGAGATCGACCCTGACGAGCTGCGCGATGTGGTGCTGTACCAGCTCGGCGCGCTCGACGGGTTCGCGCAGGTCGCGGGATCCGGGGTGACGTACGTGAAGCCTCACGGCGCGCTGTACCACGCCACGATCGCCGATCCGGCACAGGCGCAGGCCGTCGTCGAGGCGTCGCGCGAGTACGACCCGTCGTCGGCGATCGTCGGGCTGCCCGGTTCGGAGCTGCTGCGGGCCGCAGAGGCGGCCGGGCTCGAGGCCATTGCCGAGGCGTTCGCCGACCGGGCCTACCAGGCAGACGGTCGCCTGGTGCCACGCCGGGAGCCCGACAGCGTGCTCACCGACCCAGCGATGGTGGCGGTGCAGGCCGTGCGCCTGGCGACCGAACAGGAGGTCGTCGCAGTCGACGGGACGGTCGTCGCCGTCCGAGCCCGGTCGATCTGCATCCACGGCGACACACCTGGAGCGGTACGGCTGGCCCAAGCCGTCCGGGCCGCACTCGAAGTTGCCGGCGTCTCCATCCATCCGTTCACTGCGTGAGCGCGTGATGAGCCGCGTGCGGGTCCTCGACGTCGGTCCACTGGCCCGACTCGTGGAGGTCGCACCGGGGACGGCGGCCGCGTGGGCCTCGGCGCTGCGTGCGGCCCGGCTACCGGGGATCGTCGACATCGTGCCGTCGGCGCACACCGTGCTCGTGAGCTGCGCCGACCGCGCCGCGGTCGCGATGGTCACATCGCAGCTCACCCACATCGAGGCGTCGGCCGAGCGCCAGGTCGAGGGACGGGAACGTGGCGCGACGGTGGTCGAGATCCCCGTCGTGTACGACGGCGAGGATCTCGACGACGTGGCGCGGGCGACCGGACTCGACGCCGACGAGATCATCGCCCGTCACACCAGTTCGTCGTTCCGCGTCGACTTCTGTGGTTTCGCCCCCGGGTTCGCCTACCTCAGAGGGCTCGACGAGGCGTTGTGGGTGCCGCGCCGCTCGACGCCGAGGACGCGGGTACCAGCGGGATCGGTCGCGATCGGCAGCGTGTACTCCGCCGTCTACCCCGGTGTCTCGCCGGGTGGGTGGCATCTGCTCGGTAGCACGACGATCCAGGTCTGGGACGTCGATCGCGACCCGCCGGCGTTGCTGGAGCCGGGCAACGAGGTCAGGTTCGTCGCCACATGACGGACCGATCGCGGCATCGATCGACGGATCGGGCCCTCGAGCTCGTCGACGTCGGTTGGTCGACGACGATCCAGGATCGAGGTCGACCTGGTCTCGCCCACCTCGGTGTCCCGACCGCAGGCGCAGTCGATCCGGGGCTCGCCGCGCTGGTCAACCGTCTGGTCGGCAACGACGAGAGCTCGGCCGTGCTCGAGACGGCCGGGGGACTGACGGTGCGCGCGATCGGGCTGGTCCTCGTCGCCACGTCGGCGGAGTTGGCGCCCCGCGCGCTCACAGCCGGCCAGGAGCTGACGGTCCCGGTCGACAAGGAACGCACCTGGTCGTACCTGGCCGTGCGCGGCGGGATCGACGTCGGGCCGGTGCTCGGGTCACGCGCTCACGACACGTTGTCGGGGATCGGTCCGGCGCCAGTTCGCTCGGGAATGCGTCTACGCGTCGGAGACGACCCGGCGACGCCGGTCGCCGTCGATGTCGCTCCACACCGGCCGAGGCCCGATCGCTTCCGGGTGTGGCCGGGACCGCGCGCCGATTGGTTCGACGATGCGGCGTCGGCACATCTCACGGCAAGCGTGTGGACCGTCGAGACGGTCAGCCGTGTCGGGCTGCGCCTGACCGGCTCGGCCATGCGGCGCGTGGTCACCGACGAGTTGGCGAGTGAGGGGATCGTCGCGGGCGCGATCCAGGTTCCGCCCGACGGCCAGCCAGTGGTGATGCTGGCCGATCATCCGACCACGGGTGGGTACCCGGTGATCGCGGTCGTCGACCCCGATGACCTGGCTGCGTTGGCCCAGCGCCGGGTCGGCTCGACCGTGCGGTTCTGCCACGCACAGTGATTCCGGGCTGCCGCACGATCAAAGTCCAGCGCGGCTCGGACCGTACCGATACATTGCGGCCATGGAGCGCCGCATCTACGGACTCGAGAACGAGTACGGCGTCACGTGCACCCTGCGCGGACAGCGACGGCTCAGCCCCGACGAGGTGGCGCGCTACTTGTTCCGTCGGGTGGTGTCATGGGGCCGCTCCTCGAACGTGTTCCTTCAGAACGGCGCCCGCCTGTACCTCGACGTCGGCTCCCACCCCGAGTACGCCACGCCGGAGTGTGATTCCCTGTACGACCTCGTCGTGCACGACAAGGCGGGGGAGCGGATCCTCGAGTCGCTGGTCGGGTCGGCCGAGCAACGACTTGCCGAGGAGTCGATCCGCGGCACCATCTACCTGTTCAAGAACAACACCGACTCGGCGGGCAACTCCTACGGTTGTCACGAGAACTACCTCACCAGCCGGCGTGACGACCTCGGTCACTACGCCGAGGTGCTGATCCCGTTCCTCGTCAGCCGTCAGATCTACACGGGCGCCGGCAAGGTCCTCCAGACCGCCCGCGGTGCCAGCTACTCGATCGCCCAGCGCGCGGAGCACATCTGGGAAGGTGTCAGCTCGGCGACCACCCGCAGCCGCCCGATCATCAACACCCGTGACGAGCCACACGCCGACGCCGAGAAGTACCGGCGTCTGCACGTCATCGTCGGCGATTCCAACATGTGCGAGTACACGACGTTCGTGAAGGTCGGTTCGGCCGCATGCATGTTGCGGATGCTCGAGGACCACAACGTCGTGCTGCGCGACATGACGCTCGAGAACCCGATCCGGGCGATTCGCGAGATCAGCCATGACTTGACGTGCCGGCGGCTGGTCCGCCTCGCCAACGGGCGCGAGGTGAGCGCCCTCGACATCCAGCGCGAGTATCTCGACCGCGCATTGCGTTACGCCGAGACGCGTGGCTTCCCGCCGCTCGAACAGCGAGCGCTCGACATGTGGGAGCACTGCGTCACGACGCTCGAGAACGACCCGATGAAACTCGACCGCGAAGTCGACTGGGTGATCAAGTACAAGCTGATCGAGGCGTTCCGCGAACGCCACGATCTCGCCCTCGGACACCCCCGCGTCCAACTCCTCGACCTCCAGTACCACGATGTCGCGCGCGACCGCAGCCCGTTCTACAAGTTGCAGAACCGCGGCATGGTCGAACGGGTCTGCACCGACGACGACATCGAGACCGCGATCGAGACGCCACCTCAGACGACGCGCGCCCGGCTCCGCGGCGAGTTCGTCAAACGAGCCAAGGAGCGCCGCCGCGACTACACCGTCGACTGGGTGCATCTCAAGCTCAATGATCAGGCGCAGCGCACCGTGCTCTGCAAGGATCCGTTCAAGAGCCGCGACGAGCGCGTCGAGAAACTGATCGAGTCGCTCTGATCCCGCGATCGACGACCCTTCCGATACCGTGATCAAGGCGTGACCGAAACCACCGAGTACGACGATCTGATGCCGGCTGAACTCAATGACGACGAGTCATCCGACAACCCTGCCGCAGATGCGCGTCGGCCGGGCATGTCACGTACGACGCGGGCCTTCGTCGACTGGGTCGTCGTGGTGGGGATCGCGTTGCTCGTCGCGATCCTCGTGCGGACGTTCCTGCTCGCCCACTTCGTCGTCGACGGCACGTCGATGCGGACAACGCTCGAGACGGGCGACCGGGTGTTCGTGAACAAGCTGTCGTACCGGCTTCACGAGCCCAACCGCGGCGACGTGGTGGTGCTGCACCAGATCGGTGGCTCGGCCGAACGCGACCTGATCAAGCGGGTGATCGCGTTGCCGGGCGAGACGATCGAGATCCACTCGTGCCAGGTGATCATCGATGGCCGACTGCTCGAGGAGCCGTACCTCGATCCGACGGTGGTGACACCCGGCAACTGCGGCGGCGATTACCCGGCGACGCCGGTCCCCGACGATTCGGTGTTCGTGATGGGCGACAACCGCTCCGGCTCGTCAGACAGCCGCGCCCTCGGTCCGATCCACGAGTCCGACCTCGTCGGCCGAGCCTTCGTGGTGTTCTGGCCCCGCAGCCACTGGCAATGGTTGTAACGCGTCGAACAACGTTGCCGGTGCCCGAGCCGCGTCGTTCAGACGTGAAGCCCGGGTTCGTCCGTCGGCGGTGTCAGCCGCTTCGACGGA
>DASUEW010000655.1:0-5154 GCA_036274875.1 Ilumatobacteraceae bacterium | reverse complement strand
ACACGTGAGATCCGGTTCAGCGATGTCTCGGCGACGGCGAAGAACATCAACACGAACAGCAGCAGCACGATCGCCATCAACATGAACGTGTCGATCGTGGACCAGGCGACGGCTGTCACGGTTCGCGCTGCTCCTGCTCGACCTGCTCCTGTTGAAACGCCGCCGGCGCCGGCCCTCGCCAGTGGTACTCCGACAGCAGGTCGCGCTCGCGCGCGCGCATCGCTGCCGTCTCATCCGGTTCGGCGTGGTCGTGGCCGAGGACGTGGAGGATGCCGTGCACCACGAGGAGCGCGAGTTCGTCCTCCACGCTGCCGCCGTGGTCGGGCGCTGCGATCGCGGCGATCGCCGGGCACACGACGACGTCGCCGAGGAGAACCGGGGTCCCGTCGTGCCGTTCGCCGCCATTCATGCCGGCGGCATCGAGTGGGAAGGACAGCACGTCGGTCGGACCGTCGATGCCCATGTGTTCGGCGTTCAGCGACGCGATCTCGGCCGGATCGACGAACGTCAATGTCAGCTCGCCGCTCGCACGCTCGGCCCGGAGGACCGCCTCGGCCAGGGCTGTCCACCGGGCGGGGTCGATGTCGACATCGTCCTGCTCGTTGGCGCAGACGACGATCGGCGACCCGACGCCGGTGGGACTCGGCGGGTCAGCCACGCGTGGCTGACCTCCGCTCGATCTCGCGTTCGTAGGCGGCGACGATGTCGGCCACGATCTGGTGGCGCACGACGTCGGCCGCGCTGAGATGGACGAATGCCAGGCTCTCGATGCCCGTGAGCACCTTCTCGAGCCCGTTGAGGCCGCTACGGCCGTCGGGCACGTCGACCTGTGTGACGTCGCCCGTCACGACGACCTTGGACCCGAATCCGATCCTCGTCAGGAACATCTTCATCTGCTCAGGCGTGGTGTTCTGCGCCTCGTCGAGGATGATGAAGCTGTTGTTCAGGGTCCGGCCACGCATGAACGCCAGCGGCGCGACCTCGACGGTGCCCCGCTCGAGCAGCTTCTGCGCGCCCTCCGGATCGACCATGTCGTACAGGGCGTCGTACAGGGGGCGAAGGTACGGATCGATCTTGGCCATCAGGTCTCCGGGGAGAAATCCGAGCCTTTCGCCCGCTTCGACCGCCGGTCGCGTCAGAATGATGCGTTGAACCTGCTTCGCTTGCAGCGCTTGCACGGCCATCGCCACGGCCAGCCACGACTTGCCGGTTCCGGCCGGCCCGATTCCGAACGTGATCACGTTGGAGGCGATCGCGTCGACGTACCGCTTCTGGCCGGCGGTCTTGGGCCGGACGCGGCGGCCGCGGGCGCCCTTCAACACCTCGTGCGTGAAGACGTCGGTGGGTCGCTCGTCGGTCTGCATCATCCCGATCGCCTGGTCGAGGCTGCGGTCGTCGAGTTGATGGCCGTGCTCGAGCAACGAAACCAGTTCTTCGAACAGCCGCCCGAGGTGTTCGGAGTGTTCGCCCTTGAGCGAGATCTCGTTGCCGCGCACGCTGATATCGGAGTCAGGGAACCGGCGTTCGATCTGGCGCAGGTGCTCATCGCGCGGACCGAGCAGCGCTGCCATCAGGTGCGAGCCGGGGACGACGACTGTGGTCGAGGTATCAGTCGTCGTCATGCGCATCGTCGGCCGAGAGCGGCACTCATCGCAGAACACGGTAGCGCCTGCCACGAGGTCACTTGCACAACCAACCTTGAAGAAATCCCTACGGAACGATGAGTGAGCGGCCGATAGAAATGCGTCGTTCCCTTCCCGGGATCTCACCACGACGGCATCCCGAGACGGAGAGGACGATGGATCGAGCGCTCACGACGATGTCATGGGTGTGGGCCACCCTCGGCGTCATCGCGCTCGCCACAGTCCCCTTCACCGGAACGACCGGTCAGCTCACCGCCATCGGTGTCGCGGCGGTTGTGTGCGTGTGCGCGTCGTACATCGGATGGCAGCTCCACGGGGTGTCGCCGGTCTACGCCGTCGTGATGCTCGCCTCGGCGGCGTACCTGTTCACGTTCGACCTGCCGGCTCGCGCGGGCGACATGGCCGACATCAGCTCGAGTGAAGCGACGATCGACGTCGCGGCCAACCTGGTGCTTGTCGTCGGCGTCACGCTCGCAGTGCGGGCGCGCCGCGGCGCCTACTCGCGTCGTGACGTAGCCGATGGCTTGACGGTGCTCCTCGGCGCGATGGTCGTGGCGTGGATCGCGATCGCCAACCCGCTGATCGAGCGGCGCGGCCTCAGCCCGCATGTTGCGATCCTCAACAGTGTCACCCTGCCGCTCTCCGTGATCCTCGTCGTGTTGATCGCGGCACTGTTCGCCAGTGGTCTCGAGCGGAACCGATCGGCCGTGCGGCTTGTCGTCGCGCTGTCGCTCAACCTCACCGGCGACCTGTTGCGAGGGCTGATCAAGTCCGAGGTGCTCGACGTCGGCGCCGACGACTTCGTCACGGCGATCTACTTCGGTGCGCTCTTCACGGCAGCGGCAGCGTTCACCCATCCGTCGATCGCGCGTGCTCTCGAGAAGCGCCCACCCCATTACTCGGTCAACGCGACGCACCGTCTCACGGTGCTCGGTTGTTGCTTGCTCCTGCCGATCGCGCTGACCGCGGCAGTGCCGAGTGACTCGACGCTCGACCGCGTCACGCGCACCACGCTCGCCGTACTGCTCATCGCTTCGGGGTCGTTGCGGCTGCTCCACGCGATCCGTATCAGCAACAGGGCCGAGTACGAGCTGTTCACGAGGAGCCAGGTCGACGAGCTCACGGGTCTGCCGAACCGCGTCCAGCTGATCTCGGCGATCGGCGAGGTGCTCGACGACACGTGGCGAACCGAGTCGCGCCCTTCGTTGATGCAGGTCAACCTCGACCGGTTCAAGAACATCAACGACAGTCTCGGACACGAGCTCGCCAACGAAGTGTTGTGTGAGCTCGGTGCCCGCCTGCGCGGGCTGGCTCGCGACATCGGGGCGCAGATCGCCCGGCCGTCCGGTGACGAGTTCGTGATCCTCGACCGCGACGCCGGTTCGCCAGCCCACGCCTTTGCCCGGGCCGAAGCCGTCCACGCCGCTCTCAGCGAGCCATTCGTGGTCGACGGAGTCTCGGTGTTCGTGACGTCGAGCATCGGGCTGGCCGTCGTCCCCAAGAACCGCACGATCACTCCCGAGGAGTTCCTCCGGCGGGCAGACATCGCCACCCACCGGGCCAAGGCGAACGGCCGCAACTGCATCGCGCTGTTCGACGAGTCGATGCAGACGAGCGTCACCCAGCGGATGGACATGGAGAACGCGCTCTACGGGGCGGTCGAACGCCGCGAGTTGCGGCTCTACCACCAACCCATCGTCGAGATCGAAACTGGTCGGATCAGCGGATTCGAGGCGCTGATCAGGTGGCGGCGCGACGACGGCACGCTCGTCCCGCCGGCCGACTTCATCTTCATCGCCGAGGAGACCGGGCTGATCAACACCATCGGCGCGTGGGCGATGCTCGAAGCACTCACCGAACTGCGGCGCTGGATCAGTGAGGGCATCGTCGAGGAGACGACGACGATCTCGGTCAACGTGTCGCCCCGTCAGATCGCCGATCCACAATTCGCCGACATCGTCCAGGAGGCGCTCACCCGCTCCGGCGTATCACCCCACCTGCTCTGGCTCGAGGTCACCGAGTCGATGATGCTGTCAGAGCCGGAGCTCGCCAGGAGCACGCTTCGACGGGTGCGGGCGATGGGCGTGCGCCTGGCGCTCGACGACTTCGGCACTGGCTACTCGTCGCTGTCGCTGCTCCAGCAATTCCCACTGCAGCGGATCAAGATCGACCGGGCGTTCATCCAAGGCGTCGCCGACCGCGCCAACGACCGCTCTCTCGTGCGCACGATCATCGCCATGGGATCGTCGATGGGCCTCGATGTCGTCGCCGAAGGCGTCGAGAGCATTCACCAGCTCCGCGTCCTGCGCGACATCGGCTGCGACAAGGCGCAGGGCTACCTCATCAGCCACCCGATCCCCGCCGACGCGATGCGCTCGACGATGGTCGCCTTGTCTGACCTCGGCTCGCTCGGGTTCTTCGGACCTGCCACTCGGCCGCCGGAGCCCACGATGCAGATGCAGCTCGCGACCCGTTCACGCTCCCACCCGGGGCTCTTCGAAAACAGCTGACCTGTCGGATCGAGTCGGCGGGCGTTGCTCCCGAACTGTCTGCTTCAGATGAAGCCACGCGCCAACTGAAGCAGACAGAACGGGGTTAGCGGGTGACGAAGACGGCGACGGTCCGTGGTGGGACGGTGAACGCGCCGGTTGCGCCGTTGTAGGTCGCCGTCTTGACGATCGCGTCGGAGCCGGCGGCCTGCACCGGATGTAGGACGTACGACTCGCCGGCGAGGGCTGGCACGGTCTGGACCTGCGTGTCGGGTGTGGCGTTGAACACGACGACGATCCCTTCCCAGCGGCGGTCGAGATCCTTGCCCGCCTGGTCGTCGAGCGTCATCGTGATGACGCCGGGCGTCTGCGTCGCCCCGCTGATCGGGAACGCGACGCGATCCTGGATCCGGTCGGCGCTGCCGAGCCGGAACAGCGGCGACGAGAACCGGATGCGGAGCAGGTCTGCGGCTGCGTTCGTCGCGTCGCCGAGATCGGCCGGCGACGGTTCGAGCGCCGGATCGCCGAGCAAGGGAGTCATGAACACCCACTTCGACTCGTTGTCGGCACGCGGCGGAAGGCCCGAGCCCCACGTCGATTCGGTGGCCGACCAGTCGATGCGGTTGAACCAGTCGCCCGAGTCGTACGAGTTGCGATCGAGCGACTTCGATCGCAGCAGATCGGAACCGGCATGCCAGAACGACGGGCCCTGCGACAGCGCGGTCGTGGCGAGCGCCACCGTGTTCATCCGCACCCGGTCGTCCATCGACGTGTCCTGCGGCAGTTTGTACTGCAACACGTCGAACAACGTCTCGTTGTCGTGGGCGTCGACGTAGGTGATCGTCTCGGACGGATCGCCCGCGTAGCCGGCCGGTTGACCGTTGTAGTCGACGTCGGCTCCCGTGACGGTCGCGCCCGTGCGGTCGACGAACTCGTAGTCGCGCAGGTTGCCGGCCAGACCGACCTTGATCTGGTCGTGCTGCAAGAGGAGGCGCAGCCGCTGCTCGTCCGGCGTTCCGTTG
>DASUEW010000654.1:0-3551 GCA_036274875.1 Ilumatobacteraceae bacterium | reverse complement strand
CGCCGGCCGTCCACGTGTTGGTGGCCACGTCGTAGAGTCCCGTGACGTTCGAGCCGATCGTGCCGCCCGCGGCAACGATGGTCGTGCGGCCGAGAATGTTCAGCGCTCCCGCGGCGAAGAAGCTGCGGGCATCGGGCATGTCAGTCATCGCCGTCCAGGTGTCCAACACCGGGTCGTAGCGTTCGACCGATGTAATCGGCGTCGGGTCATTCGACCCCTGCTGTCCGCCGAGGGCAAAGAGGGAGCCGTCCGCGACCACCAGCGAGAATTCGGCGCGCGGCGTGTTCAGCGGGCCTTTCGTGCTCCACGAGCCGGCGACCGGATCGTACGCCTCGACACGCGTCCCGGCGACACCGCCAGGTTCGTGTCCGCCGACGACGTAGACAAGGCCGTTGAGCGCGGCGACGCCGACCCCCTCGCGAGGGGTAGGTAGCGTGCCGAGGTTGGTCCACGTATCGGGGTCTGGGTGATAGGCGTTCAACGCCGACGCGAAGCTCGAGCCGTCCCCGCCTCCGGCGACGTAGATCACGTCCTGCACGGTCGCTGCGCCGGCCGCAAAGCGCGCGTCCGGCATCGAGGCCTTCGTCGACCATCCGGTGAGGGCGCCCGCGCCGGTGCTGCCGTCGAAGCCGGTGAAGGTGCCGACATATTTCGACTGCATGCCGTCGTAGATGCCGTCGAACGACGCGGTGCCACTGAACCCCGAGAGTGAGCAGGCAAAGTCAACGTGCACGACGGAATCGTCAATCGTCCCGGAAATCTCGACGATGGGCGTCGATAGCGACCACTGCGTCGGCACGATGCTGTGCGTCGCCGGATCTTCGGCGAAGCCGAAGATCGAGAGGCCGCCGGTCACGGTGCTGGGCGGATATTCCGCCGTCGTGCACTGGTTGAGGTTGATGCCTGGCGTGAGGTGTCCGGACCACCGCGGCGGTCCGCCGCCGGCCGTACCGCTCGACAACTGCTGGCTCGTCCCGTCGTTGTAATGACCGGTGGCCGTGAAGAACGCATGTCCACCAGGGCTCGCGTTTGCGCTCGCCGGAGCGACGGTGATGGAGGTCAGCACGCGCGGGTGCACGGTGACGGTGAAGCTGCCGGTCGCCGTGTTGAAGTGCGTATCCGACGCGGAGCAATTCACCGTCGTCGTCCCGATCGGGAAGTTCGTGTTCGGCTGCGGGGTGCAGGACACCGGTCGCGGCCCATCGATCGCGTCGGTCGCCGACGCGTCGTAACCGACGGTGGTGCCGCCGCCCGTCGCATAGACCGTGATGTTCGACGGCAGCGACAGCACCGGCGCCGTGCTGTCGGTGACGACCACGCTGATGTGGCCGGTATTGCTGTCGCCGTCGCCGGTGTGCACCAGGTAATCGAACTGAACGGTGCCGACAAAATCAGAGGGCGACGCGAAGGTGAAGCCGCCTTCTCCAGTGTTGGTCAATCCAAAGCCTGGCGGCGGAACGAACTCCACGCTCGGCGACGACGCGGCGCGCACGAAGTCATTGGCGAGAACCCCGGGCGCCAGCACCGTCAGTGTGCCGTGCTGCGCCATTGAATAGCTGTTGTCGTTCGCGTGCGGCCCCACGACCACGTTGAAACTGCCGTTCGAGATATTGCCGGCCGCATCGGTCGCCTGGAAATTGACCACCGTCGTGCCCAGCGGGAACGTCGTGCCGCTGCCCTGCGAGATTGAAGTGGCGGCGACGCCGCTCAGGCTGTCGGACGCGGTGGCCGTGAAGTTCACGATCGCACCAGCGGCGCTCGTCGCTTCCACGACGATCGCCGGCGGCAGCGATAGTGACGGCGCGGTCTTGTCGAGATTCACGGTGGCGGTCTTTGACGCGCTGTTACCCGAGGCGTCGATCGCGATGCCGGTGACTTGCTGCCCTGCGCCTTCCGTTGACACGTTGATTGGCGGCGTGCACGAACTGATTACCGACCCGGAATCGACGCAGGCGAACGAGACGGTGACGTCGGTCCGGTTCCAGCCGGCGGCGTTCGGAGGTGGCGCGATACCGGTCTGGATCGTCGGCACAGTCGTGTCCTGGACCGTCACGGTAAAGCTGCCGTTCGCGGTGTTGCCGGCGAGGTCGGTCGCGGTGACGTTGACCGTGGTCGTGCCGAGCTGAAACAAAGAGCCGCTCTGAAAGTCGATGAACGTGGTCGACACGCCGCTCAGCGCGTCGTTGGCACTCCACGTGAAATTCACTGGCGTGCCCGAGAGGCTCGTGGCCTCGGCAATCACATTGATCGGGAGGTTCAGTGTCGGCTGTGTCCGGTCGATCTTGACGGTGAGCGTACCAGGTGCCGACTGGTTGCCCTCGACGTCGGAGGCGCGGAAGGTGACGGTATGTTGCCCCTCGGCGACCACCGGCGGAAGAGGTGCGACACTCCCGCTAACGGGCACTGTCGCCCCGCCATTGATGGAGTAAGTGATTTCGTTCACGCCGCTTCCCCCGGTGTCGTCGGTTGCGACCAGGGTGACCATGACCCACTCGTTGTTCCAGCCACTGGCATTCGGCAATGGCGCTGGGTGGGCGGTGACGGTTGGCGCGGTCGTGTCAAACACCGCGCCTGGCGCATAGCGCACCAGGATGACGTCGTTCTGTCCGGCTGCGTTGCCGCCCGCTGCAAAGCTGCGCGACTCGCCGACGACGTAGAGGTCGGTGCCATCAGTGGAGATGCCGTTGAACCGGTCGTCCGCTGCGCCGCCGTAGAGGGTCGACGTCAAGTCGTTGCCGGTGTTGGGGTCGATCTCGAACACCACGCCGTCGGCGCCGCCGAGTCCTGGGCTCGTCGACCACCCCACCGCAAACACGCGGTTGCCTACACCGATTACGCCAGTAAGGCGGTCCGAGCCGGATCCACCGAACGTCTGGCTCCAGAGCAAGTTGCCGGCTTCGTCGTACTTTTCGATGAGGTAATCGACGGTCCCGCCCGGCGGAGTCGCGGAACCGACCGCGTACAGCGAATTCTGGATTCCGGCGACGGTCTGAAACGACCCGCCGGTGGTCGCGCTCTTGCGGCGCCACTGCAGGTTCAGGTTCGAGTCGTACTTCCAGATCGCCGGCCTGCCGGTGAAGTCGCCCTCGAGTGGCCAGGCCGACTGTCCCGCCAGATACACGTTGCCATTGAGCGTCGCAATGCCCGTCGTATCCGACGCTCCACTACCTGGGCCCGAGCACGTAGCGAACCCGACGCCGACAGTGGAGTCGGTCGCAGCGGCGACGAAGGCGCCCGCAGTGTTGTACTTGGCGATGGCGTACGCCCGGCGGCTGCACGGCTCTCCGCCGCCGACGGCGTAGATGTACGTCGAGCCCGCTTCGACCGCCGTGGTCGCGCCATGGAAATTCTCGGTCCCGTCGTATCCGAAGAACGCTCCGAGATTCCCTGGTCCGCCCGTCACCCAGGTCGATCCGTAAGGCCCGGCGTCGTTCGCGCCATCGAGCCGGAACTTCGAGAGCAGCGTCTTCGTCTCGTCGCCCCCGATGTTGTCGTGCGTGAGGCCTAAACTTTGACCAGCGGCATACAAGCCTTCGTTGGTCGCGGCGACG
>DASUEW010000653.1:0-3855 GCA_036274875.1 Ilumatobacteraceae bacterium | reverse complement strand
GCCACCGAACGCGGCACCTCGTCGCCGAACTTCCCGGCGGCATCCTGCCATCCCGCGGGACGCACGCCCTGCGTCTTGGCGAGCAGGGCGACGAAGATCTTCGACTTCTCGTCGCCGAAGCCTGGCAACGCGTGCAGTCGCGAGTAGAGCGTGGCGCCGTCGGGCACGTTGCGCCAGATGTTCTCGGCGGCTCCGTCGTACTCGTCGGCGAGCACGGTGCAGACCTCGTGGATCCGCCGACCCATCGCGGCCGGGAACCGATGGATCGCCGGCTTGGCAGTGCACACCGCCACGAAGTCGTCGACGTCCATCGACGCGATTTTCGCCGCGTCGATGTGGCCGAGCCGGTGGTGGATCGTGGCCGGGCCGGCGAACGCCCACTCCATCGGAACCTGCTGGTCGAGCAACATGCCGAGGAGAAGGGCGGTGCCGTCGGAGTTGAGCAGCCCGTCGGCCGTCGCGTCACCGGTGATGTAGAGAGTGCCTGACATGTGGCAAGCCTGTCATGCCATGATCGGGTCGACGGCCTCGGGGTCGATGTCGTAGCGCGCGATCGCGTCGGACACTGCCGCGACGTCGACGTCGCCGGCCTCCATCAGCCCGGTGAGGGTGGCGACGACGATGTGGCCGGCGTCGATCTCGAAGTGGCGGCGCAGGGCCTCGCGAGTGTCAGAGCGGCCCATCCCGTCGGTGCCGAGGATGTGGAACGGGCGGCCGGTCGGGACGAACCGGGCGATCTGGTCGGGCACCGCCTTCATGAAGTCGGTGACCGCGGTGATCGGCCCGACCGACGTGTCGAGCAGCTGGGTGACGATCGGGACTCGCCGCTCCTCGGTCGGGTGGAGGCGGTTCCAGCGTTCGACCCCGAGCGCCTCGTCGCGAAGGCGCTTGTAGCTCGTCGCCGACCACAGCTCCGCTGCGACGCCGTAGTGCTCGGCGAGCTCGGCGGCCGCCTCGCGGGCGACCCCCTGTGCCGAACCGGAGAACAGGATCGTCGCCTTCCTCGCCGGCTCGGGCGGACCCGCAGCCCACCGGTAGAGCCCGCGCACGATGCCATCGGCGATCGCCGGATCGGCCGCCACCGGTGGCATCACGTAGTTCTCGTTGTACAGGGTGATGTAGTAGAAGACGTCACGATCCTCGTCGGGCGTGTCGGCTCCGTACATCCGCTCGAGCCCGGCCTGCACGATCGCTCCGACCTCGTAGGCGAACGCCGGGTCGTAGGCCTGGCACGCCGGCACCGTGCTGGCGAGTACCAACGAGTGGCCGTCCTGGTGCTGCAGGCCCTCGCCGTTCAACGTCGTGCGCCCGGCGGTCGCACCGAGCAGGAACCCACGCGCCCGCGAATCGGCGGCTTGCCAGATCAGGTCGCCGACGCGCTGGAAGCCGAACATCGAGTAGAAGGTCAGGACCGGCACCATCGGGATCCCCCGTGTGGCGTAGCTCGTGCCGGCAGCGATGAAGCTCGACAACGACCCGGCCTCGGTGATGCCCTCCTCGAGGATCTGACCCTTCTTCGACTCGCTGTAGCTGAGCAGCAGGTCGTGATCGACGGATTCGTACTTCTGTCCCTGCGACGCGTAGATGTGGAGCTCGCGGAACAGCGCGTCCATGCCGAACGTGCGGGCCTCGTCGGGGATGATCGGCACGATGCGCGTGCCGATCGCTTCGTCGCGGCACAGGTTGCGCAGCAGGCGGGTGAACCCCATCGTGGTGCTCACCTCCTGCGTGCCCGAACCGCCTCGCATCTCCTCGAACGGCTTGTCGCTCGGCATCGAGATCGGGCGTCGCGCCCGGGTCGACCGCTTCGGGATCGAGCCGCCGAGCGCCTTGCGGCGCTCCATCATGTACTGGTACTCGATCGAGTCCGGACCGGGGCGGAAGTAGGGCGGGTCGTCGGAATCGATGGCCGATTCCGGGATCTCGTCATGCAGGTACAGGCGGTCGCGTAGGGCGACGAGCTGCGCCTTGGTCATCTTCTTGATCTGGTGCGTGGCGTTGCGGCCTTCGAAGCCTGCACCGAGCGTCCAGCCCTTGACCGTCTTGCAGAGCAGCACGGTCGGCCGGCCGCTGCCGAGGTTCTCGGTCGCGGCTTTGTAGGCGGCGTACAGCTTGCGGTAGTCGTGCCCGCCCCGCGGCAGGTTGATGAGCTCATCGTCGCTCAGATGCTGCACGATCGCACGCAGCCGCGGGTCGGGTCCGAAGAAGTGCTCGCGGATGTACTCGCCGTTCTCGATCGAGTAGCGCTGGAACTCCCCATCGACGGTGTTGTTCATCTGGTTGATCAGCACACCGTCCTTGTCGAGCGCCAGCAGCTCGTCCCACTTCGAGCCCCAGATGACCTTGATCACGTTCCAGCCCGCGCCGCGGAACACGGCCTCCAGTTCCTGGATGATCTTGCCGTTGCCGCGCACCGGTCCGTCGAGACGCTGCAGGTTGCAGTTGACGACGAAGATCAAGTTGTCGAGCTCCTCGCGTGATGCCAAGGAGATCGCGCCGAGCGTCTCGGGCTCATCGCACTCGCCGTCGCCGAGGAACGCCCAGACGCGGCTGTCGCTCGTGTCGTCGATCTCGCGGTTCATGAGGTAGCGGTTGAACCGGGCGTGGTAGAGCGCCGTGATCGGCCCGAGGCCCATCGAGACCGTCGGGAACTCCCAGAAGTCGGGCATCAGCCGCGGGTGCGGATAGCTCGACAGGCCGCGGCCACCGCGTCCGATCTCCTGGCGGAAGTGGTCGAGGTCATCGGCCGTGAGCCGGCCCTCCATGAACGCCCTGGCGTAGACGCCCGGCGCGGCGTGGCCCTGGAAGTAGACGTGGTCGCCCGGCGTGCCGTCGTCCTTGCCGCGGAAGAAGTGGTTGAAGCCGATCTCGTACAGCGACGCCGAGCTGGCGTAGGTCGACAGGTGGCCGCCGATGCCGTCGGAGTGCTTGTTGGCCTTGACCACCATCATCGCCGCGTTCCACCGGACGAACCTGCGGATCCGGCGTTCGATGTGCTCGTCGCCGGGGAACCATGGCTCGTGCTCGCGCGGGATCGTGTTGATGTACGGGGTGCTGATGGTGGCCGGGAAGCTCACCTGGCTCTCGCGGGCCCGTTCGAGCAGCCTCGTCAGGATGAAGCGCGCTCGCGTCTTGCCATGCGTGTCGATCACGGCGTCGAGCGAATCGAGCCATTCGCTGGTCTCGACCGGATCGGTGTCGGGCAGCTGGTGCACGTAGCCGTCGAAGATCATGGCCCCCAGTCTCGCACCGATACCGGCGGGTACCTACTGGCCCTGGTCGTTGGTCGAAAACGCCCAAACCGCCCGCCGGACATCCCCACCCTCTCCGACGCCGCCCAATCCGTTCTGGGCTGCAGAAGCTTGCGACTGCCGAATACTCCCGCAGCCCAGAATCCGAGAGGTCAGCAGCAGCCTCTGGTTCTGGGCTGCTGCAGCTTGCGAGTGACGAAAGTTCTCGCAGCCCAGATGGGCGCCGGGGACGTCGGGCTCAGGACCAACGCTCGACGAGTTGGCGGATGCGCTCGGCGGTCCATGGGGCGCGGCGGGTGACCTGACGCCACGTGAAATGGAACACCACGTAGCCGGCGGCACCCAGGATCAGATCGCGCTCCCGATCGCGCTCGAACTGCTCGCGGGTGCGGCCGTGGTGGTCCCAGCCGTCGCACTCGAGTACCACGGGCGTGCCGTCGACGAGGAAGTCGACCTCGAACCCGGCGAGGCGCGCGTGGAACGTCGCCGGCGGAAGGTCGTGCTCGGCGAGCAGCTTCGCCATGCGTATCTCGAGCTCGCTGTCGGCGGGCCTGCCCTGCAGCGGCCAGTCACGGAGTGCGCGGCGCAGCGCGGTGGTCCCATC
>DASUEW010000652.1:0-2857 GCA_036274875.1 Ilumatobacteraceae bacterium | reverse complement strand
CCCCGCCCCGATCGCCCGCAGCGCACCGATCCCGCGCCGGCCGACGTCGGCGCGCGACGCAGCGGTCTGCCCCGCCCGCCAGCCCGTCGACGTGGCCGCGCTCGCCGGTCGGGCGCTGACGACCCGGCCGAACGCGGTGCGTGCGTACTCGGCGACTTGACGTTCGCGGGCACGCAACGCCGGCAACGCGACGTTGGCGGGCTCAGCGCCCTGTGCGGCTGCCGCGGTCTCGTGGGTCCCGATCAACATCTTGCCGACCTGGTTTGCGTAGCCGAGGAGGAACGATCGTCGCCAGCGCTGTGTGGCTGCACCCGTGCTGCGACGTTCGGCAGACATCCGGCTCGAAGCCTGCGCGTGAAGCGACGTGTAGAGCATCTCCGTCGTTGCGAGGTCGCTCGCGAAACCGGCGACGAGAGCGACCGCGCCGTCGTGCCCGGCCTGCCAGACGAGCCGGCAGGAGTTCGCTTCGGCGATGGTCTGCAGAAGCGCGAGTCGAGCTCGCACGTAGGCACCACGACCGATCGGGAACGATCGAACGGTCAGCCGGTCGTCGGCAGCTGCCGCCAGCCGCGCCGGGTCGATGCGGTAGACGGCGATCAGCTCGGCCGCCTTGCGCGAGAACGCGTCGGCCTCGTTGACGTTCGACGCGCCCTCGGCCATCGCCAGCAGTTTGCGCACCTTGTCGATCAGGCTCTTGCTCGCCTCGCCTGTCTCGGGATCCATGGAGTCCATCATGACTCCGGATCATGCCGACGGGGTGTACCACCAAGCAGCGCGGCGCCGGCCGGGTATCGTTCGGACCGCTCACGCGGGTGTAGCTCAATGGTTAGAGTTCCAGCCTTCCAAGCTGGCTATGCGGGTTCGATTCCCGTCACCCGCTCAACATATAACCCCAGGTCACGGCCCGTGAGGCGTGACCGGCATTGACCGCCAGCGACCTGCCGTGCAAACAGCGATGGAGGTCAATGACAGGCAATGGTGGCCTCTCGCGGTCAGTAGTCCCAGCTTTTCAGGCAGGCCATGACCTCCCAAGAGCGGCGTTGAAGGGAGTGCAATCCAGCGAAGACGCCGGCGATCGTCGCGGTCGGTGGTGCAAGTCGAAGTGCCCGTCACGTTGACCCGCCGGCGTGTGCGAGATCCGTCGGGCTGCCGTTCGATTCTGCCCGAGCGACCGGGCACCCGAGGCGCGTGGCTCGACGTCGAGCAGATCGACATCGGCCTGCGCAATCCAACTTCGGCGCGAACCGCGCCACCCATCCGCGTACGATCCTTCCGGACGCGCCGTGGAGTTGACCCCGATCTTCGGACACCTGATTCTGGCGTTGTTCCAGAGGAGGGAGGCCCGGATCGGTCGTCCAGCGAAGTATCCGCCAGAGTTATGGCGTCGGGCCGGTTCGGCGTTGGGCGGTCGAGGACTGCCGGCATCTGTCGCGCCGGTTGGAACGCGATCTGTTGGCGGCTGGTGAAGCGATTGTGCGTGTGCCACCGAAGATGATGGCGAACACGCGCACTCGTGCACGCAGCTATGGCAAGTCGGATCCGATCGACGCGTTGGCGGTCGCTCGGGCAGCACTCCAAGAGCCCGATCTTCCCGCTGCTCGCCTCGATGGTCCAGCTCGGGAGTTGCGCCTGCTGGTCGACCATCGCGACAACTTGGTCACCGAACGGAGCAGGCAGACGTGCAGATTGCGATGGCACCTCCATGAGCTCGACCCGGCATGGGATCCACCGTTACGCACCTTGAACCGCTACAAGCGCATCGATGAGATCACCGAACGGCTCGCCGACTTCGATGGCCTCGTTGCGCGCCTCGCACTCGAGTTCGCAACATCGATCCGTGATCTCGTCGGCCGAGTGAATGATCTCGAACGCGAGATCAAACAGCTCGTCAAGAACCTCGCTCCGACGTTGCTCGCCCGCCCAGGCGTGGGTGTGTTGACCGCAGCGAAGATCGTCGGCGAGACCGCTGACGTGACCCGGTTCAAGAGCGAGGACGCGTTCGCTCGACACAACGGGACCGCACCATTGCCGGTGTGGTCCGGGAACCGCGAACGCGTCCGACTGTCACGCACCGGAAACCGACAACTGAACTGTGCGATCCATCGAATCGCGATCACCCAGGGCCGCTGTCACCCAGAAGCCAGAAAGCTCATCGAGCGGCGGATCGCGCTCGGCAACACACGAACCGAAGCACTCCGCGCCTTCAAACGACGACTCTCAGATGTCGTCTTCCGCGACCTCATGACCGACACCGAACTCACCACACGAGAGCAACGCCCGCGAGCCGCTTGACATAGGAGGAAGCGATATCACCGGACCGGCGTGTTCGGGACCGCCGGCAGTACCGCGCTACCGAACGCCGCGGCAGGACCACGTCGAACGCCATTCTGGGCGAGTCGCACCGCCAGAGTCCTGCGTTCTGATGCCCAGCGCCGGCTCAGCTTGCGTCGCGCGGAACGAGCCCAGTGACAGTGACGTCGCGGTCAGGTGCGCCAGCGACGCCGGCTGACGAACACCAGCATCATGCCGATCGCCACGGCGAGGAGGCCGACTGGCACCAGTAGTCCGGCCCCACCGTCGCCGCCCGTCGCGGGCAGTCGACCGGTCGGTGGCTCCGCGGGCGGCGTCACCGGTGGCGGCGTCACCACGGGCGGCGTCACCGCGGGCGGCGTCACCGGTGGCGGTCTGACCGCGGGCGGTGTGACCGCCGGCGGGTCTCCGCCTGGAATGACGAACGGCTGCACGTACTGCCAGACGCCGCCCTTTGGTCCGATGCCCTCGACGATGATGTCGTGCGAACCGGGTGGAAGCCCTTCTGGCACCTTCAGGTCGATCACCACCCTGCCCTGCGCATCGG
>DASUEW010000651.1:0-12556 GCA_036274875.1 Ilumatobacteraceae bacterium | reverse complement strand
CGCGAGGCATGTAGCTGACCTCGACGATCGGTCGCAGACCGAGCTCCAGGACCCTGTCGTAGATGCGGTCGATGCCCGAGAAGTCGTGAACGGGCGACCCGTCGACCTCGCGGTACACGCCGAGCTCGTCGTGGAGGATGGAATGGGCGCGAACGGCTCGCACGCCGAGCTCGTCGTGAGCCATCCGGAGAGCCTCGGCGAACTCGTCGCCGATGTGGCGCCCGCCGGGACCGAGGCCGTAGCCGAGCTGAGAGAGATGCTCGGCTCCGATGATCGGTCGCCACGGCCGGTCGAGCGGACCAAGGATGTCGGCCGTCTCGACGACGATGTGACACGCCGCCGCCGCACCGCCGACACCCGACGTCGCCTCGACGGGCGCGCTCGCGGGCTGGTCGTGGTCGTCGACGGCTGCGACTGACGCGACCGTGTACCACGCGACGCGGCCGGGGTGGCCGGTCGTGTCGGTCAACGGCGGATGGGGAACCGGGCGCACCCACGGCTCGCCGATCTCGAGCGGCAGGTACTCCCCGTCGGGTGCGTCGGCGCGCCGGACGAGGTAGCCGGCCGCGCCGTCGACCGGCTCCCAATCGAGCGTGACCTGGCCGCGGCCGTGACGCACCACGACTCCTTGCGGAGGGGGCAGTCGAGGGAGTACGAGGTCGTCTGCCCCTTCCCGGCGCTGGCTGGCACTCTCCTCCCAGTCGAGACCGGCGTCGTGCTCGACTGTCACGCTCGGTTCACGACCCGTTCACGACCCTGCCCGGCCGGCGCCGAACTCCTCCATCGCCATCAGCGGCTCGAGCGACGGTCGGAGCGTGACCGCCAGGTAGTCGCGGAACCGGCCGCCGAGCAGCTCGTTGGCGATCGCGGCGATGACCATTCCCTGGTCGAGCGCGAGGTAGCGGTCCGCGATCTGACCGGTCGCCACGTTGACCGAGTCCTTGAAACCGCCCCGGCCGTAGAGTCCCGGGAAGTCGGCTTTGAGGTTCGACAGGTTGGCGAGAGACGCCTCAGGTGCGATCTCCAGAGCGAGGAAGGCTGCGTGTGGCGTCACCACTCCGTCCCCATATGCGCTGATCGTCGTGGGCGGACGAAGGCACGCCGGATCGTTCCAGCCGTCGTCCTCCAACGTCAGCCGTTGGGCATCGGCGGTGTATCCGTTCGGCTCCATGCCGATGGCGTCGACGCCGTACTCGCGGTAACCGCCGGCCGGGTCGCTCGATGGAGAGAACCCCCAGTAGCCGTAGCCCGCCTCCTCGAGCCCGAACTCGATCTGCGACTCGACGAACAGCGGGTGGGTGACCGCCCAACTCCTTCGCCCCCATTCCTGTTCGGGCACGACCAGCGCGGGCATCAGCGCCTCGAACATGCTGCCGCCCCAGGTCGGAACGACGAGCTGGTCGTCGTAGCGATACGCCCCCTCGAAGACGTCGACGCCCATGTACGTCCGCCACTCGCCGACTGGCTTTGTCTCGGACCACGACCAGTCGCACGTGTCGGGGAACGTGCGCCACGGGGCGAAGTAGTGCTCCATCGGGATCTGGCCCAACGCGATGCCGATGTCGGACGCGATCCGTGGCTCGGTGTTGAAGGCCCCGTAGTGGTGCCCCGTGTAGACCACTGTCTCCCCCATGCCGCAGTAGTCGGCGCGCGGGAAGGCATCCGAACCGGGAGGCACGCCGTCGGCACGCCAGAACCCACCGCGGATGAGACCGGGCGTGCCGGTCCCCTTGGCGAGCGGGTCGTAGTAGCAGCCGAAGTCCATGCTCCTGGCCAGTGCCCCTGCCCGGTGCCGGAACTTCGGTACCGCGTTGGCGACCATCAGCAGGGCCGACGCCAACCATCCGTTGTCGACGCTCGACAGGAATGGGTAGACGGGGTTGCCGTTCTCCGGCCAGATCGTGATCTTCGCCAGCGTGGTCGGGTCGTACCAGTTGTAGAACTGTCCCGACGGCTCATGGCGCTCGAGCCGTTCGATGCTCGTCAGCGTCGTGTCGATCCGATTGGTCGCCTCGCGGTTGTCGATGAGGCGGAGATCCCGGGCCGCGAGCGCCGCCCAGAGGTACATCGCGATGTTCGTCGGCGACGTGAAGGCGGCGCGGCTGGCGGGGAGCAGGCTCCCGCCGATGTAGTCGGCCGGCAGCCCGGTGCGCTCGTCGACCAGCTTGTCGAAGGATCGCCACGTGTCGGCCGCGTAGCGCTCGAGCGCACGATCGTGGCGACCGGAGTGAGCGCTGGTCGCGGCCGGAGTGAGCGCAACCAGGAGGGCGAACGTCACCACCAGTACGGAGAACCGTCGCATCGTCGTCACCTTTCTGCTCACTTGATGCCCGTCGTGGCGATGCCCTGGATGATGTAGCGCTGCATCGCGAAGAAGAGGATCACGACGGGGAGTACGACCACCGTCGCGCCCGCCATCTGGAGGGCCACGTTGTTCTCGTTTTGTCCGATGGAGAAGAGGGCGACGGCGACCGGCAGCGTGTACATGTCCTCGGTGCTGGCGACCACCAACGGCCACAAGAACGAGTTCCAGCTCCCGAGGAACGTCAAGATCGCGAGCGTCGCGAGCGCCGGCCGGCACAGCGGGAGGACGATCTTGAAGAAGATCGTGTACTCGCCGGCACCATCGACGCGCGCCGCGTCGAGCAGCTCGTCGGGGATGCCACCGATGAACTGGCGCATCAAGAAGACGCCCAGCGCGCCGACCACGAATGGCAGGATCAGCCCCGCATGGGTGTTGACGAGGCCCATGTTCGAAATCAGGACGAACAAGGGCATGAACGTGACGCTCGCCGGCACCATCAACGTCGCGAGCACGAGGACGAACACGATGCGCTTGCCTGCGAACTCGAGCTTGGCGAGCGCGTAGCCGAGCATCGAGCAGAACAACAGGTTGCCGACGGTGACGGCGAGGGCGACCACCGTCGAGTTGAAGAAGTAGCGAGGGAAGTCCAACCGATCGAAGAGATCGCGGTAGTTCGCCAGGGTCGGGTCCTCGGGCAGGAACGTTGGCGGGACCTGGCGCAGTTCTCCCGTCGTCTTGAACGACCCGAGGGCCATGATCACGAACGGTCCGATCATGAGGATGAGCCCGGCGACCAACCCGACATGCAGCAGCACTCGGTTGTTACGTCGCCCGACCACTCGCCCGTCAGGCATCTCGGCCGGCGGATCGGTCGGCGTTGCGGCCGGTGGTGTGACGGTCATGGTCATCGCCGCCTCCTCACGTCTTCGGCCGGAGCAGCCGGAACAGGATGAACGAGACCAACGCGATCGCCACGAACATGACGTAACTGACCGCCGCGGTGTAGCCGTAGTTGCCGAAGCTGAACTCGTTGTACGCGTGATACTGGACCGAGAGCGTCGAGTCGAGCGGGCCACCCTGGGTCATCACCAATGGCTCCTCGAAGAACTGGACGTAGCCGATGGTCGTGATCACCGCAACGAACAGGACCGCCGGACGCAAGAGCGGCAACGTGATGTAGCGGAACGGTTGCCAACGTTTGGCACCGTCGACCGCGGCCGCCTCGTAGAGGTCGACCGGGATCGACTGCAGTGCGGCGAGGAAGACGATCATCGAGAACCCGAGGTTCTTCCACGCGGCCATGACGATCAGCGACGGAAGGGCGTATTTGGTGTCGGTGAGCCAGGCCGGGCCGTCGATGCCCACCTGGTCGAGGAGACCGTTGACGAGGCCGGAATCGGCGCCGAGCAGGAACCGCCAGACGACGGCGATCGCCACGATGCTCGTGACGACCGGCAGGTAGAAGCCGAGCCGGAAGACCCGGCGGAACTTCACGACCCCCTGGTTGAGGGCGACCGCGGCGAGGAGCCCGAGCGACATCGTCAGCGGAACGCCAACGGCGACGAAGATCGCGGTGTTGACGGCCGCCTTCCGGAACTTGGGGTCACCGAACACGTCCGCGTAGTTGTCGAGTCCGACGAAGTTCACGCCAAACGGGCTGCGAACGTCGGTGACCCGGAGGTCCGTGAGACTCGTGATGAGCGAGATCAGGATCGGCCCGGCCATGAACACGACGAACATCGCGAAGAACGGCAGCGCGAAGCTCCAGCCGACGAGCGTCTGCTTCCGCGTCGGGCGTGACCGCCGCGGCGGCGCCGTGGGCGTCGCCGCGCTGGTCTCCGTGGCGAGGGCGGCCGTCATAGGCCTGTGCCGATCGACTCAGCCTCCTGCTGCATCGCCGCGCATCCGTCCTCGGGCGTGGTGTCACCAACCGTTACCGCCTCGACCTGGTCGTCGATCGCGGAGGCGATCTGTTCCCAGTTGGGGATCGCGGGCGGCGACTTGGCGTCCTCGAGCTGCTCCCCGAACGCCGCCAGCAACTCTTCGTCGGCCAGCGCCGGATCGTCCCACGCCGCCTGGACCGACGGCAGGTCCTTCACCGTCTGGTACCACTTGACCTGAACCTCGGGTCGCGAGAGATACTCGACGAACGCCCAGGCGGCGGGCTTGTTGTCGGACTGCTCGAAGACGGCGAGGTTGCCGCCGCCCACGAACGACGTCCCAGCGTCCTCGGTTGGCTGGTGCGCCACGGTCCACGTTGCGGGATCGGCACCGGCATCGGTGACGACCCCGATCATCCATGGTCCGCTGATGAAGGACCCGACGTCGCCGTTCGCGAATCCCGCCTCGACCGGAACGTCGGACACCGCCGGCGGCGTGAGACCTTCCTCGAAGAAGGAGTCGTAGAACGTCAACGCTTCGACGCACGCGTCGGACCCGAGCGTGAAGCTGCCGGACTCGTCGAGCATGTCGCCGCCTGCCTGCCAGAAGAACGGCATGTACGTCTGCCACGAACCGACGCCGCCCGGCTGGAGGCTGATACCGAACTCCGCGCCGGCATCGACCTGCGCTTGCACGAGTTGCGTGAACTCGTCCCAGTCGGCGGGCGCCTGGTTGAAGCCACCCTGCTCGGCGAGATCAGTCCGGTAGTAGAGGAGCCGCGTCTCGACGTACCACGGGACGCCATAGCTGACCCCGTCGACCACGGTCGTGTCCCACGAGCCCTCGAAGAACTGCGATGGGTCGATGCTCGACGGGGTCGGCTCGAGGCCACCAAGGGTGGCGAACTCACCCATCCACGTGGAGCCGATCAGGCTGACGTCGGGGACCTCTCCGCCGGCGATGGAGTTCACGATTTTGTCGTGAGCGGCATCCCACGGCACCGCCGTGACGTCGACCGAGACGTCAGGGAACTCGGCCATGAAGTCGTCGGCCAGGACACCCAGGTTCTCGCCTTCGGTGCCCATCGCCCAGACGCTGATCGACCCCTCAGCGGCCCCCGCTGACGCGTCGTCACCCGACGCGTCAGCGGCGCCGTCGGATGTGTCGGCGGCGCCCTCGGCCGGGGCGTCCGCTTCGTCTTCGTCATCGCGGCCGCAACCGGTGGCGATGAGCGCGAACGCGGCTCCTACGGCGAGCAACCGGAGTGATCGGCTCCCCACCGACCTGCCGCGACGGCCGGTTGTCGACGAATACGTCACGGACGAGTACGTGGCAGGTGCCATTGCATCCTCCTCGGATCATCACTCGCTACGAACGACGCGCCGAGGACCGACATCGCGCCCGCGTTCGATGCTGGCCCGACTCGTCAGGCTGTATTTGCGGCTACGTATACCCAGCGCGGTCGGCCGCAAACCCGGCGCGGTCGAGGAGGGGCAGTCTGGCCGAACGTTCTGGGCTGCGGCATGTTTCGGCACCCGCGAGGGTCAGCAGCCCAGAACGGATTGGGCGGCGGCCCTCACAGGCGATAGTTCGTAGCGGCTCAGCCGAAGCTGGCGGTCTTGACGACGAAGCGTTGGTGGGTTCCTTCCGAGAGCACCTTGTCGCCGCTCGTCACCCGGATCGTGAACTCGAGACGGCGGCGGTCGACCTCGGTGAGCTCGCACGTGACGACCACATCGTCGCCCGCCGCGGCCGAAGCGGCGTGGCTCACGCACACGTGCGTGCCGACCGTGGTCTCGCCGTCGTCGAGGTGCGGCTGCGCGGTCTGCAGGCAGGTGGCCTCGATGAGCTGGACCATGCTCGGCGTGGAGAGCACTTTGATCGGCAGGTGGGGCGGCGACATCTCGGCGGTGACGGTGTAGGTGGCGGTACCCGCCACGCCTGACTGCAACGACGGCTTCATGGACATCCCTTCGCTGGTGACGGAGCGAGCGTATGGGCCTGACAGCATCGGCGCATGAGCACAGGATCCTTTCGCGTCGCCGCCGTTCAGGCCGCACCCGTGTTCGGCGATGCCGCGGCCTCGACCGCCAAGGCGTGTGACCTGATCGCCCAAGCCGCGTCGCTCGGCGCGTCGATCGCCGGCTTCAGCGAGACGTGGCTGCCGGGGTACTGCAGGTTCGTCAACGCGCCGCTCGGTGCGCCCGAGAAGCGCCACCTCCAGGCGCTGTACATCGAGTCGGCGATCGACGTGCCAGGGCCCGAGACCGACCAGCTCTGCTCGGCGGCGCGCGAGTGCGGCATCGACGTCGCGATCGGGGTGGTCGAGCGCGACCCGCTCACGCACGGCTCCGTGTACTGCGCGCTGGTGTTCATCGGCGCCGACGGCGAGATCATCGGCAAGCACCGCAAACTGAAGCCGACGTATGCGGAGCGCACGGCATGGGCCGACGGCGACGGGAGCGGGTTGCGCGCCATGCAGCGCCCATACGCCCGGATCAGCGGGCTCAACTGCTGGGAGCACAACATGGTGCTGCCCGCCTACACATTGATGGCCGACGGCACCCAGGTCCACGTCGCGGCGTTCCCCGGCTACGAGACCGCTCCCCCGGCCAGATCTGGTACCCGCCAGCTCCTGCTGTCGCGCGCGTTCGCATCGCAGGCCGCCGCCTACACGATCCTCGCCGGCGGAGTACTCCGACCCTCCGACGTGGCGGATCCCGAGATGCGGGCCGCGGTCGCGATGCTGCCGCCGCTCACCGGCGACAGCTACATCATCGATCCGTTCGGCGACGTGATCGCCGGCCCGATCGAAGGCGAGGGGATCCTGGTCGCCGAGGCGTCGCTCGACCAGGTGCGCGAAGCGAAGGCGATCTGCGACGCGGCCGGGCACTACTCGCGGCCCGACATCTTGCAGCTCGTCGTCAACCGCCAGCCGGCGGCGCGCCTGATCGAACGATCTGTCGATCCTGACCGTTGAGCCTGGATCCGCGAGACTCCGAACCATGGGAGCACGAACCGGCCACGAGATCCTGGCTCGCCTGAAGGAGCGACCGCCCGCGCTGTGGATCGAGGGCGAGCAGGTCATCGATCCGACGACGCACCCACGCACTGCCAACGTCGCCCAGTCGCTGGCCGCGCTGTACGACCTGCAGCACCGGTCCGACCTCGTCGACGTGATGACCTACGTCGAGCCGTCGACCGGCGAACGCGTCGGCCTGAGCTTCATCGTTCCGACGTCGAAGGACGACCTCGCCCGGCGCTCGGCGATGAACAAGGTGTGGGCCGACGCCACGCTCGGCTTCATGGGCCGCACGCCCGACTACCTCAACGTCAACGTGATGGCCGCCGGCATGGCCGCCGACTACTTCTCGCAGTGCGACCCGCGCTTCGGACCCAACGCGCTCGCCTACTTCCTGCACGTGCGCGACCACGATCTCGCCCTGACCCACGCCCTGACGAACCCGCAGGTCGACCGGTCGAAGTCGGCGAGCGAGCTCGACGACCCCTTCATCGCCCTCGGGCTCGTCCGTGAGACCGCCGACGGGATCATCGTGCGCGGCGCCCGGATGCTCGCGACTCTGCCGATCTCCGACGAGATCCTGATCTTCCCGTCGACGGTGTTGAAGGGGGGCGACGACATGAAGCCGTACGCCCTCGCGTTCGCGATCCCGAACGACACGCCAGGACTCTCGTTCCAATGCCGTGAACCGCTCGACATCGGCCGCTCCCACGCCGATCATCCGCTCGGCTCACGGTTCGACGAGATGGACGCGATGGTGTTCTTCGACGACGTGCTGGTGCCGTGGGAGCGCGTGTTCCTGATGAACGACGTCGAGCTCGCCAACCAGGCGTACGCCAAGACCGGCGCCGTGCTCCACATGGCTCATCAGGTCGTCAACCTCAAGATCTCCAAGACCGAGGCGTTCCTCGGGGTCATGCAGGCGATCGTCGACATGATCGGTACGGGCGGGTACCAGCACGTGCAGGAGATGGTCGCCGAGGTGGTGATCGTGCTCGAGATCATGAAGGGGCTCAAGGTCGCGTCCGAGGACGGCGCGACGGTCAACGAGTACGGCGTGATGACTCCGGCTCGTGGCCCACTCGACGCGGCCCGCAACTACTACCCCGGCGTCTACCACCGGATGGTCGAGATCATGCAGCTGATCTCGTCGAGCGGCATGATCATGATCCCGACCGAGGACGACCGCTCGGGTCCGCGCGCCGGCGACATCCGCAAGTACCTCGGATCGGCCGGTGGTTCGTCCGACGACCGGGTGCGCCTGTTCCGTCTGGCGTGGGACATGACGCTGTCGGGCTTCGGAGGCCGCCAGTCGCTGTACGAGCGCTTCTTCTTCGGTGACCCGGTGCGCATGAGACAGGCCCTGTACACCGTGTACGACCGCAGCACGTACGTCGAGCGCGTGCGCCACTTCGTCGCCGGCAGCGATGAGGTCCTGCCGGCCGTCAGCGGGCCATGATCACAGCTCGGACCGTCAGCCGGCAGCGCTGACGGCAGGGCCGAGGGCATCGCTCCCGGCGAACCACGACGGTGAGCACAGCGTCGGCAACTCGATCTCGACGCCGCGGCCGCGGTAGGTGAGGACCGCGTGCTCGCGGTCGGCATAGATCTTGATGCGGACGTCCTCGACGTTCTGCGGTTCGCCCGGATCGTGACCGACGGCGCTGGCCGCGATGGCGCGGATCGGACCGGAGTGACCGCACATGTACAGCTTGAGGTTTGCCGGGCCCCTGTTCAGCTCGTTGACGATGCCGTGCCAGTGACGGCGCACGACGATCGCGGGTGGCTCCGTGTAGAGCATCGGCGTCGAGAGCCACGACGTGATCGGGTCACCGCCGGCCGCCTGGATCTTGTAGAAGCGGTCGAGCTCGACCATCCATCCCGGGCGATCGCCCGTGGAGCGTCGTTCGTGCTCCTCGCGCAACAGCGCCATGTCCTGGAAGGCGGCCGTGACGTCCATCTCGACGCCACCGCGCCAGAACTGGAAGTTGCGGAAGTCGTCGTTCGGTTCCGGACCCTCGACCGTGACGCCGCCGATGCCGTACCGGCTGAGCGCCTGCTCGATGCCACTGCGCAAGGAATCGGCGGTCTCCTTGGCGCGCGCCGTCGGCGCGTGGACGATGCGGACGGTGTCGCCTTCCTTCAGCCCCTTGGTGAGGTCCTGGCCCTTGCGGTGCGACTGCCAGTGGCCGAGCGCGGTGAGCCCGCCGTCGGTCACGTATCCCTGCGTCTGGCCGTGGCGGATGAGCCGGACGTCGACAGCCGTCGCGAGGCGCGCACGGAACTCCTCGGGGAACTGGAGCTCGCGGGGCGCCACCGTCTCGCTCGCGAACGCCACCGTGCGCCCGGGAGGCGCGTCTGGCAAGGCCATCTCGGTGATCGCCCGCTGCGTCGCCCGGGCACGGGCTCGCGCCATGAACGGCGGCTCGTCGCGTTCGGCCGGCTGTTCGAGCAGCGCCCGGGCGCGCCGTTCCTGGGCCCGCAGCATGTACGCGGGAGCATCGTCACGTGACGTTGGTGCGGCCATGTCGCCTCAGCCCTTCTGGTCGGGTTCCGAATCAGCTGTGGATCGTGACGAACGACTCGATGATGCGGTTCTCGTAGTAGAAGAGCGCCTTGCCGAACTGGTCCTCGGTCCAGGTGATGACGTCCCAGTCGGGGTCGACGTGATAACCGCCGGAGAAGACCTCGTTGCGATTGCCGACCGGATCGAAGAAGTAGATCGTGTGACCGCGTGTGATCCCGTGACGTGTCGGTCCGACGTCGATGTCGATGCCATTGAGACGCAGGATGTCGGCCGCCCGACCGACGTCGGACCAGCTGTCGAGCCAGAACGAGAAGTGGTGGAGGCCTCCGTTGGTGCCGCGAGTGAACGCCACGTCGTGCGGCGAGCGCGACCGCTCGAGAAACGCGATCAGCTGGTGACCCTCGTTGCTGACGAGCTGCTCGGTTAGCCGGAACCCGAGCGCCTCCTGCATGAAGTGCGCCACGTCGCCGACATGTTCCGTTGTCAATAGACAGTGGTCGAGCCGGGGCGGGGCGATGCCGACGAGATCCATCGGCATCGGCGGCGGGTTGAACAACGGCAGCCCGTTGCCGACCTTCTCCATCTTGGCGTAGATCTCCATGATGTGACCGCTCGGTGTGTCGAAGCGGATCGCGTCACCCATCGCCCGCTCGGTCTCCGGCGCCAGGCGTTGCACCGTGCAGCCGTAGCGCTCGAGCGTCGTCTCGTAGCCTTCGAGGTCCTCGACCGACTCGGTCTTCCACCCGATGTGCTCGACGCCGTACCGCGACGCCTCGGTGAGGATCACCGAGTGGTGGTCGTGCTCGTCCCATCCCTTCAGGTAGACGTGGCCCTCGTCGCGCTCGACCTCGCGCAACCCGAGGACCTCGGTGTAGTACCCGACGCACAGCTCGAGGTCCGGAACGCGCACTTCGATGTGACCGAGACGGAAGATGCCCATGCGACCGATCTTGGACCCCGGACGTGACGAGCGATAGCCCTCCGTTCCATATTGTGCAACGATTCAGTTGCGCCGCAGCGCCATCCGCCTGCATCGTCGCAGCACCAGCCGCAATTTTGAGCCGGAACCATCGAGATCGGGGGTCGCCATGGCATTCGACGGTGAACAGTTCGTCGCGGATCTGCGCAACGAGCTGATCGAGTCCGGCCGCACCCTCGATCGGGCGGTGTGGGTCGAGCGCGTCGTGCAGGGGGAGGCCAAACCGGCGGAGCTCGTCGGCTGGGCGCGGCAGCACTTCTGGGGCGTCACCTACCACACCCGACGCGTGCTGTCGGCGTGGGTGACAAAGATCCCCTACGAGATGACCGACAGCGTGATCGAGAACATCGCCGAGGAGGTCCTCGGCACGCAGTCGAAGACCGGTCTCAGCCACATCCACTGGCTGTTCGAGTTCACGCGTGCGCTCGGTGCGCCCGACGAGGCGATCACCCATGCCGTGCCGAACGTCGAGGCCGTGGCGTGTGAGAGCTTCCTCTACAACATCGCCCTGCAACGCCCGTGGTACGAGCTCCCGCTCGGCGGCATCCTCGCCATCGAGAACCAGATCCCCGCCGCCTACATCCGAGTCGTGCAGGGGTTCAGGGAGCACTACACCGACATCCTCGACCCCGACGACTACGCGTTCCACACGATCCACATCACCGTCGACGAGGAGCACGGCGGTCATGTCGGCGAGTTCGCCGAGCGGTACCTCGACACCGACGAGAAGCGGCGCTCGGCACGCGGCGCATACCTCGCCGGGGCCGAGCTCACGCGCCGGTGCTGGGATGCGTTCGAGGGTGTCACCTGGTGAATCGACGGGGGTGACGGGAGGGCGTGGGCGAGCCCCGATCCGGACCGAAGTCGTACTCGACCGTCACCAAGGCGACCGACGTCCTGTCGTCGTTCAGCTTCGCCGAGCCGGTGCTCGGCGTCTCGGAGCTGGCGCGCCGGCTCGGGATGGGCAAGTCGACCGTGTATCGGTTGCTCACCACGCTCGTACGGGCGGGCTGGGTCGAACAGACCCCCGACAGCCGATACCGGCTGAGCCTCAAGGTCTACGAGCTCGGCCAGCAGGTGGTCGCCGGGCTCGACTTGCGCGACGTCGCCCACACGCCGCTCGAGGTGCTGCGCTCCCAGACCGGTCTGACCACCCATGTCGCGGTGCTGTCGGTGCCGGACGTCGTGTACGTCGACCGCTTCGAGAGCCCGGGGATGATCGCCGTGTCGGCGCGGCTCGGCCGCCGCCGTCCTGCCCACGGATCGTCGGCCGGCAAGTGCCTGCTGGCGTTCGGGGATCGCGCCCAGGTCGACGCCGTCGTGCGGGCCGGGCTCACGCGCCTCGGACCCCGCACCATCAGGTCCCGTTCGTCGCTCGAGCGCGCGTTGGCCGAGGTGCGTCGCGTCGGCCACGCTGTCAGCGTCGAGGAATCCGCAGCCGGCATGTCGTCGATCGCGGCCCCGGTGTTCGACGCCGCGGGCGCCTGCACCGCCGCGGTCGCCGTGTCGGGCCCACCATTCGCGCTGCCGGAGGAGGACCACCCGCGGATCGTGCGCATGGTGGTCGCAACCGCGGCCGAGATCTCCCGCGGGTTGACGGCGCGCCAGCGAGCGTGAGCCGCGTCCCGTCGAGAGCCCGAGGGATGACCGATTCCCAGACGCGCAACATCCCGGACGGACCGCGGTCGGCGGCCCATCCGGGATGCGTCGGGGTCACCTCACTCGCTGGAAGTAGTGCTTGTCGAGCCAGTGGGCGACGTGCTTGCCGATGTGGGCACCCTGGACCTCGGCGGTGCGGAAATGGATGCCCTGATAGATGCGGGCGTCGATGGTGTCGTCGAC
>DASUEW010000650.1:0-5495 GCA_036274875.1 Ilumatobacteraceae bacterium | reverse complement strand
AGCACGAAGTGGGGCTGCCGGTCGTCGTGCACGGCGCCGATCACGACGCCAATTCCGGGCCCCACGAGTCGCCGTGGCGGATCACGGCGCCGCTCGTCATCCTCGCGACCTGCGCGGTGTTCGCCGGTTACCTCAACGCGCCGGCCGCGCCGTTCAAGACCGAGAAGTTCACCGAGTGGGTCGAGCCGCGGGGCGTGGTCGTGGCCGACGTCGAGGCGACGGCGATGCTGGCGGTCGGATCCGACGGCGCGGCAGGCGGTGAATCGCCACCGGCCGAGGGCGAAGAAGCTGCGACGGAGGAGACCCATGCCGAAGAGGCAACCGCTGGCGACGAGGAGCACGGCGCCTCCGGCTGCGGCTTCGACGTCGCTGCTGGCGGCGTGTGCTTCGCCCCGTCGCTCTCGCACGCCGAGTTCAAGTGGTCGAAGGCGATGCCGTCGATCCTGCTCGTGGCGTTCGGCGGCCTCGCCAGCCTGTGGGTCTGCATCGGCATCTTCAGCCGCGACCGGTTCGTGCTCAAGGGCCTCACGACGCGCTTCGCGCCGGCCCGATGGGGTTACAACTTCCTCGTCCAGAAGTACTACCTCGATCATCTCTACGAGAAGGTGATCGTCCACGGAATCGCCCATCCGATCGCCCAGGCCGCGTACTGGACCAACCAGCACGTGCTCGACGGCATCGTCAACGGCGCCGGCAAGGGCGGCCGCTGGTTCGGTGAGTGGGTCTACCGCAACGTCGACCAGCGGGTGGTCGACGGGGCGGTCAACGGCTCGGGTCTGATGGCGTCCGAGACCGGACACGCTCTCCAACCCGTGCAGTCCGGGAAGGTCAACCAGTACGGCGCGCTCCTGTTCGGAGCCGCTGCCGTGGCGGCCATCGTGCTCGTCATCCTCAACGTGTAGGGGCAACGCAGACCATGGAAACCATCACCGACCAGAACTGGCTGTTGAGCGTCGGCACGTTCCTGCCGCTCGCCGGCGTGCTCGTGATGCTCTTCGTGCCAAGGTCCGAGGAGTACTGGCACAAGGTCATCGCCCTCGTCACGGCCGGTGCGACGCTGGGCGTCGGCATCTACACGCTCACGCAGTTCGACTACGACCAGTCGGCGAAGCTCCAGTTCTTCGCCGACACGAAGTGGATCGAGGTCATCAAGTCGAACTACATCGTCGGTCTCGACGGCATCGGCCTGCCGCTGTACTTCTTGTCGATGGTGATCACGTTCCTCGTGATCGTCTACACGTGGGACAACATGCCGGAAGCCGGGAACGCGAAGGCGTTCTTGATCCTGATGCTGGTGCTCCAGACCGGGATGGCAGGGACGTTCGTCGCCCAGGACCTGATCCTGTTCTTCGTGTTCTTCGAGGTCGTGCTCCTGCCGATGTACTTCATGATCGGCGTCTGGGGTGGCGAGAACCGCCAGTACGCCTCGCTGAAGTTTTTCCTCTACACGATGTTCGGTTCGGCGCTGATGCTGGTCGCGTTCCTCGCCCTGTTCTTCCAGACCGACGCCCAGAGCTTCAGCTTCGAACACCTCGTCGACGCCGGGCCGCTCGTCGACAAGGACATCCAGGTCTGGATCTTCTCCGGGATGTTCGTCGGGTTCGCGGTGAAGGTGCCGATGTTCCCGTTCCACACCTGGCTCCCCGACGCCCACACCGAGGCACCGACGCAGGGCTCGGTCATCCTGGCCGCGATCCTGCTGAAGCTCGGCACGTACGGTTTCGTGCGGATCGCGATCCCGATGCTGCCGGAAGGGGCCGTCGAGTGGGCGCCGTGGATCGGCCTGCTCGCCGTGATCGGCATCATCTACGGCGCCCTCGGGTGTCTCGCCCAGACCGACATGAAACGGTTGATCGCGTTCTCGTCGGTCGCCCACATGGGCTTCGTGATGCTCGGCATCTCGACGCTGACCACGTTCGGCATCAACGCCGCGCTGTTCGGCATGGTGGCCCACGGCCTGATCACCGGCATGTTGTTCTTCATCGCCGGTTCGGTGAAGCACCGCTACCACACGCTCGAGATCAGACGCCTGTCCGGGATGCTCCTCCAGATCCCCAAGATGGCGTGGATCCTCGGGTTCTGCGCGATGGCCTCGCTCGGGTTGCCGGGGCTCGCCGGCTTCTGGGGCGAGTTCCCGGCGATCCTGTCGGCGTACAGCCCGGGCTTCGGTCTGCCGGAGGAGACGTTCCGCACGTTCATGGTGGTCGCCGCGATCGGCACTGTGTTGGCAGCCTCCTACCTCTTGTGGCTGTACCAGCGGATGGCGTTCGGTGAGCCGACCGAGGAGTTCTCGGGTCACGGCCCCGCGGCACACGCGGTCGGCGCCGCGACCAATGAAGAGCACCACACCGAGCACCACATCGAGCACGGTGACGAACACGGCGACCACGATTTCCACGACGTCTCGATCGTCGAGTGGATCGCCTGGGTTCCGATGCTGATCGCGATCCTCGTGCTCGGTGTCTATCCGCACCTGATGTTCAACTTCATCGACCCCGCCGTCACGGAGCTCGTCGATCGCCTCGGGGAAACCCTCGGCCCGTGATCTCGACGGTCCTCGCCCAGGCCGGCGACTTCGTGTCGCCCGTCATCGACTGGCACGCGCTCGCCCCCGAGCTCGTGCTCGTCGTGGGGATCAACCTCGTGCTCTTCATCGACCTGGGGGTCGACGAGTCGAAGAAGTGGGCGATGGCGTCGCTCACCGGTTTCGTCCTGCTCGGCGCGTTCCTCCCGGTCGTCACGCTCGCCGTCGTCGGCGACGACGTGAGGTCGATGTTCGACGGCCGGTACGTGGTCGACGAGTTCGCGCTCATCCTCAAGGCGGTGTTCCTCCTGACCGCCTACGTCGTCGTGCTGATGAGCCAGACCGAGCTCGAGGAGGGCGGCTACTACCAGGGCGAGTTCTACGTGCTGTTGCTGGCCAGCGTGCTCGGCATGGTGATGATGACGTCGAGCCGCGATCTCGTCAGCATCTTCGTGGCGCTCGAGTTGCTGTCGATCCCCGCCTACATGCTGGCCGCGTGGCGCAAGCGGGACCGCAAGAGCAACGAGGCCGGTGTCAAGTACTACCTGCTCGGGGTGTTCGCGTCGGGCGTGCTGCTGTACGGGATGAGCTTCCTCTACGGCACCACCGGGTCGACCCGGCTGGTCGACATCGGCGCCGAGCTGTCCGACGACCTGATGGCGATGCAGGTCGTGGGCATCGTGTTCGTGATCGCCGGGTTCGGCTTCAAGATCTCGGCCGTGCCGTTCCACACCTGGGCGCCCGACACGTACGAGGGTGCGCCGACCCCGGTCACCGCGTTCTTGTCGGTCGCTGCGAAGGCGGCCGGGTTCGTGGCGTTGGTGCCACTCATCTTCATCGCCTTCCCGGCGGCCGACGGCGTCTACCAACCCTTCCTCTGGGTGCTCGCCGCGCTCACGATGACGGTCGGCAATGTCATCGCCCTGCGCCAGACCAACATCGTGCGCCTGCTCGCGTACTCGAGCGTCAGCCAGGGCGGCTTCATCCTGATGCCGCTCGCCGTCGTCGGCACCGGCGACGGCGCCGACTCGGCGCTCAAGGCGGTGGTGTTCTACCTCATCGTCTACGCGTTCATGAACCTCGGCGCGTTCGCGATCGTGATCGCCGTCGCCCGCAAGACCCGCAGCGGGAACATCACGTCGTACGGTGGCCTCTTCAGCTACTCGCCGGGCCTCGCCACGCTGATGACGATCTTCCTCGCCTCGCTCGCCGGCGTCCCGCCGTTCGGCGGCTTCTGGGCCAAGTTCAACGTGTTCAGGGCGATGCTCGACGCCGGTGGCTGGGCCGCCTCGCTGCTCGCCGTGGTCGGCGCCGTCAACTCGGTGATCGCGGTCGGCTACTACATGGGTGTGTTGCGCGAGATGTGGATGAGGCCAGTGCCCGACGGCGATGTCACGGTGATCAGGCCACCGGCGCCGGTCTGGGCGGCCATCGGTATCACGGCTGTGGCCACACTGGTGCTCGGAATCTTCCCGGGTCTCGTCCTGCGCTTCGGCGACCTCCAGGACCTGACGGGTGCCCTCGGCGGCTGACGACATCCGCGCCGCGATCGTCGCCGCCGGCGGCGCGATCCGCTTCGACGAGTACATGCGACTCGCGCTCTACGGCGAGCACGGCTTCTACACCGGCATCGGTCGGGCGGGACGCCGCGGTGACTTCATCACCTCACCGGAGATCGGGCCACTGTTCGGCGCAGTCGTCGCGCGGTTCATCGACGCCGAATGGTCCCGTGCCGGTCGACCGGATCCGTTCACGTTCGTAGAGGCAGGTGCCGGGCCGGGCACGCTCGCCCGTTCGGTCATGGCCGCGGGGCCGGCGTGCCGTGACGCACTGCGCTACATCGCGGTCGAGTTGTCGGCGGCGCAACGCGAGCGGCACCCGTCCGACGTCGAATCGGTCGCGACGTTGCCCGACGAGGTGAACGTCGGCGTGATCTTCGCCAACGAGTTGCTCGACAACCTTCCGTTCCGCATCGCCGTGTACGACGGGGAGTGGCGTGACGCGCTCGTGGCCATCCACACCGATGGATCGTTCGTCGAGGTGCTCGGTGACCGCCTCCCCCTCGGGGTGTTGCCTCTGCCGGCGAGGCACGGAGCGCGAGCGCCCGTCCAGGACGCGGCCGCCGCCTGGGTCACGACGGCCCTCGCGTCGGTTCGCGTAGGTTGCGTCGCCGTCGTCGACTACGGCTCGACGACCGCGCAGCTCGCACGACGCCCATACCGCGAGTGGCTGCGCACCTATCGACGCAACGAGCGCGGCGAGCACTACTTGCGCGCCCCTGGTCTTCAGGACATCACTGCCGAGGTGGCCGTCGACCAACTCCCTGCACCAGCGTCTGTGACAACGCAGGCCGACTGGCTGCGACGGTGGGGGATCGACGACCTCGTCGACGACGGAAAGCGGATCTGGCGCCAGCGCGCGGGTGCCCCCGACGTCGCGGCGCTGCTGATGCGGAGCCGGGTCGGCGAGGCGGAAGCGCTGCTCGATACCGCCGGACTCGGCGCCTTCTTGGTCGTCGAGTGGATCGTTCCCTCCGATCTTTCAAGTCCGGCCCGGAACTGACGATGAAGTCTCGTCAGACACCCCCAAGGTGTTGGAGATCCGTCTGGCGGACGGATTCTCCACTGATCCCCTCAACAGGGGTGCGGCGTCTACGACGCTGCTGATGCCGGCTCGGCCCACCGCGGACGGGAACGGTAGGGCCGGGCCCGGCATCACCACCCACGGAGGTGGCGGTCGGCGCAGGGAGTCGGGCGGTAGCGTGCCCGTCCGGTGACGTCCGTCGAACCGCACGCAACTCCAGGACTCCCCGCCCTCGCGTTCGGAACACTCGGCATCGTGTACGGCGACATCGGGACCAGTCCGATCTACGCGTTCCGTGAGGCGTTCGACCACTCCGAGCTCGTCGTCGATCGGTCGACGGCATTCGGTGTGGCATCGGTCGTGTTCTGGTCGCTGGTCATCATCATCT
>DASUEW010000649.1:0-14165 GCA_036274875.1 Ilumatobacteraceae bacterium | reverse complement strand
GACCGGGCTCGACCTGACCACCGAGCTCGACACCGCCACGCTCGCCGCCTTGCGCACCGCGATCCTCGATCACCTCGTCGTGTTCCTGCCCGACCAGCCGATGTCGCTCGACGACCTCGAGGGCCTCACCGATCAGCTCGGTGGTCGCGACGTGACGCCGTTCGTCAAGCCGCTCGACGACCGGCCGTACGTGATCCGCGTGATCAAGGAGCCCGACGACGAGCTGAACTTCGCCAACGCCTGGCACACCGACCTGTCCTACCTTCCCGTGCCGCCGTCGTTCACACTGCTGCACGCGCGGGACGTCCCCGACCACGGAGGCGACACCGTCTGGGCCAACCAGTACCTCGCGTTCGAGACGCTGTCGTCGGGGCTGCGCCAGACGCTGCGGCAGCTCGACGCCGTGCACTCGGCAGGGTCGACGTACGGGACGGGGGGTTACCTCGACTCGGTCAAGGGCAAGTCGTCGATGGCGATCGAACCCTCGCAGGAGGCGTACCGCCATCAGGTCCACCCGGTCGTCACGCGCCATCCCGAGACCGGCCGCGAGGCCTTGTACGTGAACTCGGTCTACACGACGCGCATCGACGGGTGGTCGAACACGGAGAGCGCCGGGCTGCTCGGCCACGTGTACCGACATGCGGTCAACGAGAACCTCACGTGTCGACTCAGGTGGCGGCCACAGATGCTGGCGATCTGGGACAATCGGTGCACACAGCACAACGCGCTGAACGACTACCGAGGCGTGCGACGCGAGATGTTCCGAACGAGCGTGGTCGGGACCGCTCCGATCGCAGCGCGGGACCCGGCAGACGCCTGACGGCGAGCTCTCAGATCCGCTCGAGCTCGGCGCCGTCGAACAACGGAGTGATCCCGAACGTCTCGCAGTCCGCGCGCATCTCGTCGTCGGTCGGGCGGACGAGTGGCCGTCCGGCGGCCTCGACGATGTGTGGCACCAAGCGAGCGTCGCTCGTGCTGACGAGGAAGACCTGCTGGTCGGCGAGCACGTAGTGCACGGCACGCCCGATCGCGTCGGGATCGGTCAGCGGCTCGTACCAACTGAAACGCTGCTCGGCCTGCGCCTGCCAACGGCGTCTGGCGATCGCCTTGATCGTCTGGACCGCGACCTCACGTTCGGCGCAGATCTCCTGCAACCGATCGACGTCGCGGCGGTAGTCGTCGTCCTGGCGCACGGTGAAGTTGTAGGGCAGCAGCACCGAGTCGAAATCGAACCGCTCGAGGCTGCGCAGGTGCATCCCCGCGATCCGCAGCCCGTGACCGGTCACGCCGATGAAGCGCACCAGCCCTTCGTCGCGCGCCGCCGCGAGCGCCGCGACGGCGCCGTCCGATGCGAACGCGGCGTCCCACTCGTCCGGCTCGACGAGGTTGTGCAACTGGATCAGATCGACCTGGTCGACAGCCATCCGCTCGAGGGATCGTTCGAGCTCGGCGCGAGCGTCGGTACCGCGACGTTCGCCGGTCTTGGTGGCGAGGAACACCTCACGTCGGTGATCGGCGAGCCACGGCCGGAGCCTGACCTCGGACTCGCCGTACCCCGCCGCGGTGTCGATGTGGTTGATGCCGCTCTCGACGACCATCGCGAGGGTCGCGTCGGCACGCTCCTGTGTCATCGATCCGAGCCCCGCGGCGCCGAAGATCACCCGTGTGGATTGGTGGCCGGTGCGGCCGAACGGTGCAAGTGGAAGCATGGGACGACGGTACCGCAGGTTGGCGGCGCCGCCCAGTGGTCTCAGCGACCGTCGACACTCTGCAGTTCAGGCGCCTCCGGCGCCCCGCAGCTCGCGGATTCGCTCGCCGCGTAGTCGACCACCGCGACTGCGTTCACGGTTCGACCAACGCCGACCTAGACGGCCAGCGCCGCCTCGATCGCGGCGACGAGTTGCGGATCGTCGGGTGACACCCGAGGGCCGAATCGGGTGACCGAGCCGTCGGCGCCGACGAGGAACTTCTCGAAGTTCCACCGGATGTCACCGGAGTGCCCCTCGGCATCGGCGACGTCGCTGAGCTCGGCGTAGATCGGATGGCGACCGGGTCCGTTGACCTCGACCTTCTCGAACATCGGGAACGTGACGCCGTAGGACGTCGAGCAGAACGACTGGATCTCCTCGGCGCTCCCCGGCTCCTGGCCACCGAACTGGTTGCACGGGAAGCCGAGCACCGCGAACCCGTCGGGCCCGTACGTCTCGTGCAGCTTCTCCAAGCCCGTGTACTGCGGGGTGAGCCCGCACCGCGAGGCGACGTTGACCAACAACACCGGCCGCCCCTCGAACTCAGCGAGGGTCGTCGGCTCGCCGTCGAGGGTGTTGATTTCGTGCTCGAAGATCGTCATCGCGACAGCATGCCCGAATCGCACCGCCAGCGGCGGTTCCCACCCAGGGTGACGCCGCTCATCGTCCGGCGGCGACGGTCACGACGACGGGTTGTTCGCCGGGCCGGCGCGGCGACCGATTCGTGAGGTAGGCCCCGAGCAGGGCGACGAGTGAGCCGATGATCGCAAGCGCGGCGACCTCCTCGCCACGGAGCACGACCCCCAGCGCGAGCGCGACGACGGGGATCAGGTACGTCGACACGGATGCCCGCGTGCTCCCGAGGCGGCTGACGTTTGCCCCCGCCAGCACGTACGCCGCACCGGTGCCGAGCACGCCGAGCGCCACCACAGCGAGTGCGCTGTGCCAGCTGAAGCTCGACTGTGGGACGACGGCAACCCCGAACGGCGCGGTCAGTACGAGGGCGACCGCCTGGGCCCGGCAGAGCACGGGAAGCGTCCCGTACCGCAGCAGCAACGGACGGGCGATGTTCAACGCCACGCCGTAGCAGGCGAGTGCGCCGAAGATCATCGCCACGCCGAGCGCGCTCGACGAACCCTTGTCGAGCGACGGCAGGGCGATCACCACGACGCCTGCGAAGCCGACGAGCAAGCCCAGGAGTTGGCGCCCAGGCGGCGGTCGCCGGGCGATCATCGTCGCGACGGTCGCGACGAACAGCGGCGTCGCGCCGTTGAGCATGCCGGTCACGCTCGACGAGACGCGTTCCTCGGCGAACGGGAACAGGGTCAGGGGAAGTGCGAGCCAGACCACGCCGAGCAACGCGACGTGCCCGAGATCGCGGCGTTCGATCGGCGCCCGCGCCGCCGGGAACGCGAGGAGCGTCACGAAACCGAACAGGACCCGCAACGGCGTGATCAGCGCCGGCTCGAACGAGTCGAGCCCCTCGGCGATGAAGTAGAAGCTGGATCCCCAGATCACGCCAGGCAGCGCCAGGCGCACCCAGTCGGCCGGCTGCATCACGTGGTGGACAGGCGCACCGGGTGATGTGGGAGGCGCGCCGGCAGTGGTCGTCATGTCGCCGATGACGGTACGGACTCGCGTGGCCGTTCGGCTGGCGGGTTTCTGCCATCGCGCCACCGATTCCACCGACAGTCCGATTTCGTGCACCACCGTCGGTGCAGCAAATCGTTCTGTCCGAAAACGCGCACCGCCGGCGGGTGACGCGGGGTCGACGGCGTCCGATGTTGTGCGGGATCGGGTCTCGCGACAACATGACCGGTCGTGGTCACAGCGCAACCGGACCCGCCGACAGCGGAGTTCGGTGATCGGCAATTCGGGTTCCGCACCCGTTCGGTGCACGCCGGCGGGCGGCCCGATCCGACAACGGGCGCGCGTGCGGTCCCGATCTACCAGACCACGTCGTTCGTGTTCCGTGACACCGCCGAAGCGGCAAACCTGTTCGCGCTGCAGACGTTCGGCTCGATCTACAGCCGGATCTCGAACCCCACGGTCGCCGCGTTCGAGGAGCGGCTGGCGTCGCTCGAGGGTGGGATCGGCGCGGTCGGCACCGCCAGCGGCCAGGCCGCCGAGTTCCTCACGATGGCGGCGCTCGCCGGCGCGGGTGACCATGTCGTCGCCAGCGCCCAGCTGTACGGCGGCACGCGGACATTGTTCGAGGTCACCCTCGGCCGGTTCGGCGTCGAGACCACGTTCGTCGAACGGCCAGAGCCCGACGACATCGCGGCGGCGATCACACCGCGCACGAAGGCGATCTACACCGAGGTCATCGCCAACCCGTCGGGAATGGTCGCCGACCTCGCCGGGCTCGCCGACGTCGCCCATGCCACCGGACTCCCACTCGTCGTCGACTCGACGACCGCCACGCCGTACCTTTGCCGGCCGTTCGAGCACGGTGCCGACATCGTGTTGCACTCCGTCACCAAGTTCGTCGGTGGCCACGGCACGTCGATCGGCGGGGCCGTCGTCGAGTCGGGACGCTTCCCGTGGGACAACGGCCGGTTCCCGCTGATGACCGAGCCGATCCCCTCGTACGGCGGCATCTCGTGGTGGGGCAACTTCGGCGAGTACGGCTTCCTCACCCGCCTGCGATCCGAACAGCTCCGCGACGTTGGGGCGACGATGACCCCGTTCAACGCGTTCTTGTTCCTCATGGGCCTCGAAACACTCGCCCTGCGGATGCGCCAGCACGTGGAGAACGCGGTCGCCGTCGCCGAGTTCCTCGTCGATCACGAGTGTGTCGACTGGGTGTCGTACGCCGGTCTCCCGGACTCGCCATGGTACGACCGTGCGAAGCGATACTTGCCCGACGGCGCCGGCGCGGTCTTTGCGTTCGGTCTGAAGGGTGGGCGCGCGGCCGGCGTGAAGTTCATCGAATCGTGCCGGTTGGCGAGCCACCTCGCGAACATCGGCGATGCCCGCACGCTCATCATCCATCCCGCATCGACCACCCACCAGCAGCTCTCCGACGACGCACTCCAAGCGTGCGGCATCCCGCCCGACCTCGTGCGGATCTCGGTCGGCCTCGAAGATGTCGACGACATCTGCTGGGACCTCGATCGAGCGCTGCGCGAGGCGACCAAGTGAGCGTGATCACGAGCGCACGCGAACGGCTGGCGATCCTGCGACGAACCCGCACCGTGGCGATCGTCGGGATGTCCGCGAACCCGGCACGGGCGAGCCACTTCGTCGCGACGTACCTCAACGGAGCCACCGACTGGACGATCTGGTACGTCAACCCCGGCGCGACCGAGATCCTCGGCCAGAAGGTCTACGCCTCGCTCACCGACCTGCCAGAACCGCCAGACATCGTCGACACGTTCCGCCGCACCGACGACCTGCCGACGGTCGCCGACGACGCGGTCGCGTGCGGCGCAGGCACGCTCTGGTTCCAGCTCGGGCTGCGCCACGACGCTGCCGCCGAGCGCGCTGCGGCTGCCGGCCTCGACGTCGTCCAGGACCGCTGCTTGAAGATCGAGCACGCCCGGTTCGCCGGCGGACTCCATCTGGCGGGGTTCGACACCGGAGTCATCGACGCCCGCCGTGAGCGGCTCGTGTAGCAGCATGGACGAGATGGAACGTCACGGCCACGTCGAACTTGACGACCGCGAACTGGATCGCGCGGCCACGCAGTTTCGCCGCGACGGCGCAGCGATCCTGCGTGGCGTCCTCGAGCCGCGTTGGATCGAGTTGCTGGCGGCCGGTGTCGAACACAACCGCCAACACCCGAGCGAATGGGCGAGCCGATACACGAACCCTGACGAATCGGTGGGTTTCTGGAGCGACTACGTCACGTGGCAGGACGTACCCGAGTACCGACACGTCGTGTTCGAGAGTGGGCTCGCCGAGGTGGCGAAGCAGCTGATGGGCTCGACGACGGCGCGGTTCTTCCACGAGCACACGTTGGTGAAGGAACCGGGCACCGACGAGCGCACACCGTGGCACCACGACCAGCCCTACTACTGCGTCGACGGCGACCAGAACGTGAGCATGTGGATCGCGCTCGATCCGGTGCCGGCGTCGAGCGGCGTGCGGTTCATCGCCGGTTCGCACGAGTGGAACCGCTGGTTCGTGCCGCGCAAGTTCGTCGACCACACGCCGTACGCCGACGGTGTCGAGCGCTACGAGCTGGTCCCCGACCTCGATGCCGAGCTCGACGCCGACATCAACCGGCACACCGTGCTGGCGTGGGACGTCGTACCTGGCGACGTGATCGTTTTCCACTTCCGCACGCTGCACGACGCTCCCGGCAACTCGCTGACCACACGCCGGCGGGCGGTGAGTCTGCGGTGGCTCGGTGACGACGCCACGTTCGCGCTCCGCCCATGGCTGCACTCGCCGCCGTTCGAGCAGGGCGGCCTCGTCGAGGGTGGTCCGCTCGACGACGAACGCTTCCCACTCGTCGGCGGGTGACCCGGCCGCCGACAATGGCGCCGTGAACCCTCATCATCCAGCCTTCGACAACCGCGTCAGCCGCCACCTTGGGGTCGACATCCCCATCGTGCAGGCGCCGATGGGATGGATCGCGAGGAGCCAGTTGGCGTCGGCGGTGTCACGGGCGGGCGCGTGCGGGATCATCGAGACGTCGTCGGGCGAGCTCGACGCGATCAAGGACGAGATCCGCCTCATGCGTGATCTCACCGACCGGCCGTTCGGCGTGAACATCGCGCAGGCATTCGTCCGCGACGCGAGCATCGCCGAGTTCGTGATCGACCAGGGCGTGCAGTTCGTGACGACGTCGGCCGGGTCGCCGACGAAGTACACGAGCGTGCTGAAGTCCGCCGGGCTCACCGTCTACCACGTGGTGCCGACGCTGGCGACCGCACTCAAGGCGGTCGATGCCGGAGTCGACGGGTTGGTGGTCGAGGGCGGCGAGGGTGGCGGGTTCAAGAGCCCGACGCCCGTGTCGACGATGGTGCTGCTGCCGCTCGTGCGTTCGCGCGTCGACGTGCCGATCATCGCTGCCGGCGGGATCTGCGACGGCATGACGATGGCGGCCGCGTTCGCGCTCGGTGCCGAAGGCGTGCAGATGGGGACGCGCATGGTGTCAGCCGCCGAGTCACCGGTTCACGACAACTGGAAGAACGCCATCGTCGCCGCGGCCGAGACCGACACACTGTTCCTCAACGAGCGTCACTCACCGGCCTTGCGCGCGTTGCGCACGGAGCGGACCGAGCAGCTGTTGCACGCCGAGCACAACGTGTTCGGCGAGTTCGGCAACGCCATGGCGCTCTACTTCGGCGGCGACATGAACGCCGCGATCGCGCTGTCGGGTCAGGTCGCCGGCCGAATCGATGCCATCCGCCCGGTCGCCGACATCATCGCCGACACCGTGCGCGAGTTCGGCGAGACGGTCGCCCGGCTCCAGGGTGGTTCGGCACACACCGGGTGACGCGATCAACGGTCCGGGTCAGTTCAACGCATCGTGCGTGTCCGGTGGTGGCGCCTCGTCGGGCGAGGTCGGAGTCGCCGGGCCGGTGGTCGTGAGGGTGAACGTGACCCCCCCGACGCCTGGTTCTGTACTGCCGATGATGAGGGCGACGGTGCCGGTCCACACCGGCGGGCCTCCGATCCCGCCTCCGTCAGCGACGTCGTTGCAGCACGGGTCCACCCATCGATCGTTGGCGACGTCGTAGACGACGACACCGCCTTTGGCGAACATCAGCACGCTGCTACCGGTCCACACCGGCTCGAACCCGGGGTGTGCGGGCCCGGGCATGATCGCCCGCCAGGTGTCCGCAGCGGGGTCGTACGCGGCCCCGTCACCGTGAGCGAACTCACCGTTGCCCGTGATTGGGTCGCCCCCGCTCGAGCCCGCGTCGACGATCATCTCACTACCCGTCCAGACGGCGCGGACACGTCGCGGTGACAATGGGGAGTCGGCCAGGACACGCCACGTGTCGGTCGATGCGTCGTAGGCGACGCCGTCGGCGAGCTCGGCGCCGGCGTTCGTGCCACCCCAGACGAGCCATTCGGTTCCGGTCCACGCCGACGCCGCCTGCTGACGTCGCTGAGCGGGCGGTCGAGGGAGCTCTCGCCACACGTCCGCGGCAAGGTCGTAGGCGAGCGGTACGACCGGCAACGCGGAACCACCGGCGTCCGAAGGCCACACGTACAACTCGGTGCCGGTCCACACCCATGGGGACCTGCTGTTCACGGACCCCGGCGGGGTGGCCGTCACCCGCCACGTGTCGGTGGAGGGGTTGTACGCGTGGCCGTACGACACGAGCAGGCTGTCGTCGGGGAGATCACCGCCGAGCACCAACATCTCGCTGCCGGTCCAGAGGCTCAGCACGTTGACGCGTCCCATCGTTGCCGGTGGGTCCGCCACCGTTCGCCACGTATCGGTGTCGGGCGAGTAAGCGGCCACGCCTGCCACCGGACGACCGTCGAGATCCCGACCCCCGACCACGAGGGCCTCGTCACCAGTCCACACCACGCTCGGATACAGCACCACCCCGCGAGGGTCAGGCGCGATCTGCTCCCACACGCCTGTCGCCGGCGCCCCCGTCGTCGTCGAAGGTGTGGTCGATGTCGAGGGTGTGGTCGATGTCGGTGACGTCGTGGACGGTGACGTCGACAACGACTGATCGGCCGGCACCGTGCCCGTGACCTCAGGCGACACGTTGGTCATCGCCACCTCGTCGCCATCAGACCTCGTCGCCCACAGACCGATCGCACCCGCGGCCGCCACGGTCGCGGAGATGCTCGCCACAGTGCGTCGACGACGACGCACGATCCGGTCGGCGGCTGCGTCCGATGCGATCTCGATCACTCGACCGTTACCAACCGCCAGGTCGTCGAGCGACGCCAGATCGCGTCGGAGACGGTGTTCGAGTTCGTCGATCATGTCCGTTCCTGACCCTCGAGCTCGGCGCGAAGTTGCTCCAACGCTCGCGACAACTGCGACTTGACGGTGCCCTCCGCCACGCCCATCACTTCGGCGATCTGATGCAGCGACAAGTCGTCGTAGAAACGGAGAAGCACGACCGCCCGCCGCCGAACCGGCAGCGCCATCACCGCCCGCAACGTCCGATCCCGCTCTGCCACGAACTCCGACACATCTCGCGGTGCGACCAGCCACTCCAACGCGGTGTGATCACGCCGGCGACCGACCGCCCGGCGGCGCCATCGCCGAGATGCCAAGTTGATCACCACCCGACGCACGTACGCCGAACAGTCATCGACATGACCCTGCCGCCATCGCGGCAACATGCGAGCAACTGCCTCTCCCACCAGATCGTCGGCGACATCGGCGTCACCGACGAGGACGCGGGCCATCCGACGAACCCGTGCGAGATCACTCCCGAGCGCGGCGACGAAGTCCGCATCGGTGCGCAACGACTCCGACGTCGAACCGCCCTCGGCAGCCGTCGGAGCAAACCCGTCCACAGCGCGTTAGACCACTACCAGGCCACAAAGGTTGCTCGAACGGAGCCGCTTTGCCGACGCCACGTCGCTCACTGGCGATGGTCGAGCGGGGAGGCCGCCTTCAGCCGCGGTCCTGCCACGTGCACACGCACGCCTCGTTGCCCTCGGGGTCGGCAAGGATCCAGAACGCCCGTGCGCTCTCGGCACTCACCAGCGTCCCACCGGCCGCGAGTGCGGCAGCCACCCGCTCATCGGCGACGTCGTGGGGCACGGTGACGTCGAGATGGATCCGGTTGCGCTGCGGTCGTGGTGCGTCCATCTGCTGGAACCAGAACGCCGGTCCGATCCGATCGGGATCGACGATCGCAACCACCTGGCCGCCGGGTGTGCGGGGCAGTTCCTCCACATAACCCAAAACGGCCTGCCAGAACGGGCGCACGGCGTCGATGTCGATCGCGTCGATCGCCACTTCCAGGCGCGACATCGAATTCGGTTCACTGCGGATGCCGTCGGCGGCCGCCAACTGCGAGATCGTCCTCGCCAGCGCGACGTCGGACTGGGTGAGCCCGTTCGCGGCGTGGGTCACGAGCGCCACGCTGACCCGGTCGGGGTACCGCAGGTCGACGTCGGGATGATGGTTCGCCGCCTCGGCGGCCGCCGCGATCCGACCGACGAACGACGCGCCGGCCTCGAACGACCCGGCTCGAAAGTTCGCCTCGATCCGTCCCAGCAGCACCCGCCAGTCGGGCAGGCCCGCACTCGCGTCGAACTCCGTCGCCGTCACCTTGTCGACCATGACCCCGGACGCTACGCGCGATCCCCTGCCACGACGCCCCTCACCCGTGTTTGTGTCACCGACATCGGCGTCGTTCGCCGGTTGCGGTGACACAAACAGGGGGAGCGCCGTAGCCTCGAACGTCTCATGGCGCACGAGTTCATCTACACCTGTTACAAGCTGGCCCGTTTCTACCCGCCCGACCGGACTGTGCTCGAGAACATCTCGCTCTCGTTCTACCCCGGTGCCAAGATCGGCGTGCTCGGCGCCAACGGAGCCGGCAAGTCGAGCCTGCTCAGGATCATGGCGGGTCTCGACGACGGGTTCTCGGGCGAGGCCCGGCTGACCCCCGGCTTCACCGTCGGGTACCTCCCCCAGGAACCCCAGCTCGACGCGTCGAAGGACGTCAGGGGCAACGTCATGGACGGTGTCACCGCGGTCCAGTCGATCATCGATCGGTACAACGAGGTGATGGCGATGTGGGCCGACCCCGATGCCGACTACGACAAGATCGGCAAGCTCCAGGGCGAGTTGGAGGACAAGATCACCGCCACCGACGCCTGGAGCCTCGACCGCAACGTCGAGATCGCGATGGACGCGCTGCGGTGCCCGCCCGACGATGCCGACGTCGCGACGCTCTCGGGCGGTGAGCGCCGCCGGGTCGCGCTGTGCCGGTTGCTGCTCTCGGCGCCCGACCTGCTCCTTCTCGACGAGCCGACGAACCACCTCGACGCCGAGTCGGTCGACTGGCTCGAACGCTTCTTGCAGGAGTACGCCGGAACCGTCGTCGCCATCACCCACGACCGGTACTTCCTCGACAACGTCGCCAAGTGGATCCTCGAGCTCGACCGCGGTCGCGGCATCCCGTTCGAGGGCAACTACTCGTCGTGGCTCGAGCAGAAGCAGGAACGTCTCGCCCGCGAAGAGCGCTCGAACGTGGCCCGGCGGCGCTCCCTCGAGCGTGAGCTCGAGTGGGTGCGGATGGCGCCCAAGGCGCGCCAGGCGAAAGGCAAGGCGCGCCTCGTCGCCTACGAGAAGTTGCAGGCCGAAGCGGAAGCCGACCGCGACGACAGCGATCGCCTCGAGATCGCGATCCCTCCGGGGCCACGCCTCGGCGACACCGTCATCGAGGTCACCAACCTGCGCAAGGGGTTCGGTGACCGCCTGCTCATCGACGACCTGTCGTTCACCCTGCCGCCGGCCGGGATCGTCGGCATCATCGGGCCCAACGGCGCCGGCAAGACGACGCTGTTCAAGATGCTGATCGGCGCCGCCAACGGTTGGCCGGAGGGATCCGAGCCGGTTGACGCCGGCACGATCAAGATCGGCGACACGGTGCAGCTGAGCTACGTCGACCAGAGCCGCGACGACCTCGCCTCCGACAACAGCGTGTACGACGAGATCACCGGCGGCATCGAACACCTCAAGATCGGGCACCGGGAGATCCACGGGCGCGCGTACGTCGCCAGCTTCAACTTCAAGGGGACGGATCAACAGAAGAAGGTCGGCGACCTCTCGGGTGGCGAGCGCAACCGGGTACACCTCGCCAAGGTGCTCAAGTCGGGTGGCAACGTGCTCCTCCTCGACGAACCGACGAACGATCTCGACGTCGACACGCTGCGGGCGCTCGAGGCCGGGCTCGAGTCGTTCCCCGGCTGCGCCGTCGTGATCAGCCACGATCGCTGGTTCCTCGACCGCATCGCCACCCACGTGCTGGCGTTCGAGGGCGACAGCGAGGTGCGCTGGTTCGAGGGCAACTTCACCGACTACGAGGCCTGGCGCCACAAGGAGCTCGGCGTCGCCGCCGACCAGCCACACCGCATCAAGTACAAGCGGCTCGCCGGGTGACCACCAACGGTCGTTCGACGGGCTGTGAGACTGGGAGTCGCGTGCCCTCAGACGAGACCGACATCGAGCTCACCGCCCGCCTGGCGCGCGAGGCCGGTCAGAAGCTGGTCGAGCTGCGCGAGCGCATGTGGCAGGGCGGTGCGCACTCCTGGGACGTCATGGACGGCGGTGACGCGGCCAGCCAGCACTACCTCGCCGACCAGCTCCGTCAGCATCGTCCCGACGACGCGGTGCTGTCGGAGGAGGGGCTGGAGGACCCGCGTCGTTTCGCCTCGGATCGCGTCTGGATCGTTGACCCGCTCGACGGCACGCGCGAGTACGGCGAACCAGGTCGTCACGACTGGGCGGTGCACATCGCGCTCTGGGACCGCGACCACTTCGTCGCCGCCGCCGTCGCCCTGCCGGCCCTGGATCTCGTGCTGACGACGGATCCCCCACCGGATGCGCATCACGTCGAACGGGAGCGGCCTCGGTTGATCACGTCACGCAACCGCGCCCCGTACGCGGCCGTGATCGTCGCCAACGCGCTCGGGTGCGATGCGGTGCGCCTCGGATCGGCCGGTGCCAAGGCGATGGCGGTCGTCCTCGGCGAGGCCGACATCTACCTCCACGACGGCGGGATGTATCAATGGGATTCGGCCGCTCCGGCGGCGGTCGCGGAGGCGGCCGGGCTGCACGTCAGCCGCATCGACGGATCGCCGCTCGTCTACAACGCACGCGATCCGTGGCTCCCCGACTTCCTCGTGTGCCGCCCCGAGTACGCGACGCCCGTGCTGACCGCGCTCTGGGGCTGACGAGGGCTGGCGGCTACGGCGACCCATGTCATGGAGCTGAAGACGACACGGTTCGACGTCGATGACCACGTCGCGACGGTCTGGCTGCACCGCCCCCACCGGCACAACGCGTGGACCGGCCGGATGCACACCGAGTACCGGTGGATCATGGCCGAGCTCGAGGCCGACCAATCCGTACGGGCAGTGGTGGTCACTGGGACGCCCCCGGCGTTCTGCGTCGGAGGAGACAGCGACGCCCTCGCCGCGCATGCGGAGCGTGGATCGTACGACACCGGTCTGCCGGCCGATCGAGCCGAGCCGGGATACGGCGTGCAACCGGAGTTCGACGATGACTTCGCGTGGCATTACGGCTACCGCACCCCCGTCATCGCCGCCGTGAACGGTGCCGCGGCCGGCATCGGGCTGGCATTGGCGCTCTTCTGCGACCTGCGCTTCGCCAGCGCGCCCGCCAAGATCACGACCGCGGCGCCCAAACTCGGGCTGCCCGCCGAGTACGGCATGAGCTGGGTGCTCCCCCGCCTCGTCGGGGTCACACGGGCCGCGGACCTCTTGCTGTCGGGCCGCATCGTCACGGCTGCCGACACCGCGAATTGGGGTCTCTGGAACGACGTCCTCGCCGACGGCGAGTCGGCGCTCGCCGCTGCGCACGCGTACGCACGACTGCTCGCGACGACGGTCGGGCCGAACGCGGTCACGACGACCAAGCGCCAGCTCTACCGCGACCTCCACCGGCACGACGCGGCGGCCTCGGTCGGCGACTCGAAGCGCCTGCTCGACGAAGCGATGCGAACCGCCGAGTACCGCGAAGGTGTCGCTGCCCTCCGCGACCGGAGAGCGCCGCGTTTCGACCAGTAGGCTCGTTCCTTGTGGCGGTAGGCAGCGTCGAGGGGTACGGCGCGACGGGCGCCCCCAGGTCGTTCGATGCGTCACGCGCTCGATCGGCATCTGGTGAGCTGGCGATCGCGGGCATCGCCTCGGCCGCCGCCGGTGTGATCCACGTGGCGGCCTGGGGTGGGCACGAGGGCGCCGCCACCCTCGCCGTGATGTTCGTCATCCTGGCGATCGCCCAACTCGAGGCGGCCGTCGCCGCCTTGGTCCGGCCCAACAACCTGACCGCGGCTGCCATCGCGGTCGTCAATCTCGCCGCCGCGGGAGGGTGGATCACGACTCGTTTCGTCGGGATCTCCTGGATCGACGGCCTGCATCAGGCGGAGGAACCCGGGCTCGCCGACACCATCGCCGCCGTGCTGGCCGGCGTCGCGGTCGTCGCCGCGGCTTCGCACTTCGGGACCCGTGACGGGTCACGGCCGGCGCGAGCGATGCCGATCACCGCGATCGCGGCGTTCGCCGCGGCGCTCACGATCCCTGCCGTCGTCGCCGCCACGTCCCATGAGCACAGCGACGCCGCTGGCACGGCTGATCACGGCCAGGCTTCGACCGCAGTCGCGACGGCCGACGACGGTCACGCCCACACCGGGGAGGCGACAGCGACCGACGGACAGGGCCACACCGACGAGCCTGCCGCTCCGGTGTCCGACGGCGCGGCGCCAGTCGCAACGGGCGACGCGCACG
>DASUEW010000648.1:0-2952 GCA_036274875.1 Ilumatobacteraceae bacterium | reverse complement strand
CCAACGTGACAGGATCGATGTTGGTGTTCGGCTCGTCGCCGAAGCGGTTCGGCGAGGCCGAGAACAACTTCGTCGCCGTCGCCAGCTCGACGTGCACCTCCAGGCCCACGACGAGCTCGTAGTCGTGCGGTGCGGTCACGGTCAATGTCATGGCGTGGCCTTCTCCATCGCTCGTTCGAGCTCGGCCGCCACCTGGAACATGGTCGGCTCGCCTCGTGTCGACGCCAGCACCTGGACGCCAACGGGGAGGCCGTCGGCGCCGGTGCCGAAGGGCACGCTCATGCCGGGGTGCCCGCTCAAGTTGGTCGGGATCGTGTACGTGTCGCACAGGTACATCGCGAGTGGGTTGTCGGTCTTGGCGCCCACGGGAAACGCGACCGTCGGCGACGTCGGGGTCAGCAGTACGTCGGCATGCTCGTAGGCCCGGGCGAAGTCGTCGCTGATGAGGCGCCGCACCCGCAGGGCCTTGCCGTAGTAGGCGTCGTAGTAACCCGCCGACAACGCGTACGTACCGAGCATGATGCGACGCTTGACCTCGGCGCCGAAGCCCTCGTGGCGGGTCGCCATGTACATCGCGTTCGTGTCGGACGCGTCGACCCGCAACCCGTAGCGGACGCCGTCGTAGCGGGCGAGGTTGCTCGAAGCCTCGGCGGGTGCGATCAGGTAGTACGCGGTGAGGCCGTACGTGAACGCCGGCACCTCGACATCGACGACCTTGGCGCCCGCCGCGCCGAGTGCGTCGAACGCCGCCTCGAGTCGTTCGACCACATCGGGGTCGGCGCCCGCCGGTAGGTCGGTGATACGACCCACCCGAAGCCCTTCGACGCCGCGGTCGAGCACATCGCGCAGACCAGGGAACGGTTCGGGGATCGAGGTCGAGTCCATCGGGTCGTGGCCGGCGATGACCTCGAGCGCCAGCGCCGCATCGGCGACGGTCGTGCTGAACGGACCGATCTGGTCGAGGCTGCTGGCGAACGCGACGAGCCCGTAGCGGCTGACGGCGCCGTACGTCGGCTTCACGCCGACGACTCCGCACAACGCGGCCGGCTGGCGGATCGAGCCACCGGTGTCGCTGCCGAAGCCGAGCGGTGCGAACCCAGCCGCGACCGCGGCGGCGCTGCCGCCCGACGACCCTCCCGGGACCCGGCTCGTGTCGTGCGGGTTGCGGGTCGGCCCGTACGCCGAGTTCTCGGTGCTCGCGCCCATCGCGAACTCGTCGAGGGTGGTCTTGCCGATCATGACGGCACCCGCGGCCATCAGCCGCTGGACAACCGTCGCGTCATACGGCGGTCGCCATCCGGCGAGGATCTTCGACGAGCACGTGGTCACGATGCCACGGGTGCACATGTTGTCCTTGAGCGCCACGGGCACGCCGGCGAGCGGTCCGGGATCGTCTCCGGCCGCGACCGCGGCGTCGATCGCCGCCGCCGCCGCCCTGGCGACGTCGGCGGTGACCAGGTTGAAGGCGTGGATCTCGGGCTCGCGGGCGTCGATCTCGGCGAGATGCCGCTCGACGACGTCGGACGCGCTGACCGAGCCGTCGCGGACGGCGTCGGCGATGCCGGCGGCCGTGGTCGGGATCGGGATCGCAGCCACCCTCAGCCCTCCAGGCCGACGATCGGTGGCACGCGGAAGCGACCGTCCTCGGCCTCGGGGGCGGCCGCCAGCACCTCGTCACGATCGAGGCAGGGTGCCTCGACGTCGTCGCGCATCACGTTGGTCAGCGGGTAGGCCTGGGTCATCGGGATCACGCCCGAGAGGTCGAGGGCGTCGACGTCGGCGAAGTGTTCGAGCACGTCCGACAGCTGCGTCGTCGTCAACTCGATCTCCTCGGGGGTCAGATCGAGACGGGCCAGGCGCGACACCTTGGCGACGATGTCAGCGGTGATGCGTTCGGACACGCCGTCCGAGGCTAATGCCGACTCTGCCGACCCGTGCGGTGGGTTGGGACCTTGCCAGCGGGCGCGGCCACGCCTCATTAGTGGGCGGGCGGCGTCAGAAGCCGGTCTGGCAGTACGGCTCGGGCGACATCGTGAGCAGCGCATCGGCCCGGCGCAACACGTCGGCGTTGCGCGCGGTCATTCTCCGCCCGGCCACGAGCGCCGAGGGCCGCACGCCACCCAACAGCAGCGCCGACAGCGAGGCGTGATCCGTTCGTAGGTCGGCCCGGCTGCGCACCCGTGCACACCCGCCGGCACCGATGCGCCAGCGGACGCCGTCGGCCTCGACCACGATGTCGTCGTCGGTGCCGTACGTCCGGGCTTCGAGGCAGCGCTTGACGTCGCGCACGTTCAGCCACAGCCCGTCGTTGACCACCGTGGTGCGCAGCGCCCGCCGGTCGGTGAGCAGGTACGGCAACGGATCGTCGACCGGCACGACGAGCGACCGGATCGGGCCCGTCAGATCGAGCGACAACAGCGTGTGCCACAGCGCGGCATGGGCCGCCGGCGTCGCCGCCGCCAGTTCGTGCAGCCACACCTCATGGGCCGGATGCCCCATGTGCCATTGCGGCTCGGTCTTCCACATCGCGAACCCGTCGTCGTGCACGGCGAACGCGGCGGTGGCGGCGACATCGGTGACGAGCATTCGCATCCACGCCTCGTCGCGGCTGATCTCGCCCGGGCGGACGCGGCGAGCCCGCTCCCAGCGCGGCATGAAGAGCTCGACAGCGTCGTCCGGGTGGACGAGGCGCACGGAGCCAGGCTTCGGCTGATAGTCGCTTCGCAGCTGGGCGCGCCGGCGATCGATCTCGACGCCCCGTCGCAGTGAGGCCACGCCGTACCCGAAGCGTTCGTAGATCCCACCCTCGCTGGCGCCGAGCGCGGCGAGCGGCTCGTCACGGGCGTCGATGTCGTCGTGGATCGCCTGCATGAGCGAGCGCAGCACGCCCTGGCGACGGTGCGTGACGGCGCACGACACCCACGTCACGCCGCCGGTCGGCAACGTGCCACC
>DASUEW010000647.1:0-2604 GCA_036274875.1 Ilumatobacteraceae bacterium | reverse complement strand
GTCCGCTCGCGGAGCTCGTCGGTGTCGTCGCGGGGTACGGTCGACGCTCCGTGCTCACCGGCGTCGACCTTTCGATCGCCGAAGGCGAGACCGTCGCGCTGCTCGGCACGAACGGGAGCGGCAAGAGCACGCTCCTTCGCGTCCTGGCGGGCACGCTCCGCGTGACCGGCGGCGCGGTCCGCCTCCTCGGGCGCTCCATCGGGGAGTGGTCGCGGGTCGAGGTGGCGAGGACGGTCGCGGTGCTGCCGCAGTCGATGGAGCTGCCCGCCGGCTTTCGGGTCGCCGAGGTCGTCGGCATGGGCCGGATCCCCCACGGCCGTGGCTGGTTCACGTCGGGTCCCGACGACGAGCGGGCCGTCGAGCTCGCCCTGCGGGACGCCGATGCGGAAGAGCTCGCCGATCGACCGGTGGCCGAGCTGTCGGGCGGGGAGCGGCAGCGCGTTCTCGTGGCCATGGCGCTCGCCCAGGAGCCGCGCCTGCTCCTCCTCGACGAGCCCACGCTCCACCTCGACGTCGCGCATCAGCTGGCCCTCGTGCGAGCCCTCGATCGGCTCCGCCGGACGCGGACGATCAGCGTGCTCGCGGTGCTCCATGACCTGAATCTCGCGGCCGCGCTGGCCGATCGGTCGCTGTTTCTCCACGAGGGGCGGATCCATGCCGCCGGCCGGGACGGCCGGCCCATCGACGTGGGCCTCGCGCGGGCCACGTTCGGCGCCCCGATCGAGGAAGCGACGACGGCGGACGGCCGCCGCGTCCTCGCCACGGTACCGACGCGGGAATGAACCTTTACGGTCGGGCGGGCCTACTTCTGGTAACCGGGCGTGTGCGTGGGAGGTTGCGACTCGCCCAAGGCGCGGGCTTCTGCCGCCCGTGCCGCCGCGCCTGCGCTATCTGCTAACGTTCGGCGACTCGATCCGACGCGCAAGGAGGTGGACGCACCGGATATACTCTACGGCCGGTCGGGCCGCGCATCGGAATGCGCGTCATCGAGGGCCCGCACACCGTTCCCCACTCACCCATTGGAGGGAGTACATGAGACGGACCAAGTGGAATGCGCTTGCGTTCCTCTTCTCCGGGGCGCTCATCCTGGCCGCGTGCGGTCAGCAGGGCACCTCACAAAGTGCCGGCGAGTCGGAAGCACCCGGCTCCGGCAGCGAGGCACCGTCGAGCGGCGAGCCGACTGGCGAGTTCGACGACACGATCGTCATGGCGCTGGACGCCCAGGTCGGCAACATGTCGAACGCCAACTCGGACGTTCCGACGGGGCGCATCACCGCGCTGATCTACGACTTCCTGTATCAGCTCGACGACACCCTGACGCCGCAGCCGATGCTCGCCCAGGACCTCTGCGAGGTCAGCGAGGACGAGATCACCTGGACGTGCACGCTCGTCGACAACGCGTTCTTCCACAACGGTGAGCCGATCACGGTGGACGACGTCGTCTACAGCTACCAGCTCGCCATCAGCGAGAACTGCACCTACAACCCGTCGATCTGCCTTTCGCCGTTCCTCGAGTCTGTCGAGGCCACGGACGAGTCGACCGTCGAGTTCACCCTGATCGAGCCGTACGCGCCCTTCGCGACGACCGTCCTCCCCGGCATCGGCATCGAGTCGAAGGCCGTGATCGAGGCGGCGTACGCCGAGTTCGCCGGCCAGACCGAGGGGATCGACCCGGCTGAGGTCACCGCGGCGATCGACGCGATCACCGCCGCCACCACGGCCGAGGAGCTCGACTCGGCTGCCTGTGCCGCCGCTTCGGCGCTCGGCACCGCGGTGCTCGACCAGGCCGAGCAGGAGTACGGGGCTGCCGAAGACTTCGCGGTCGAGGACGACCCGGAGACCGCCGACGTCGACGAGACGGACGACGGTGAGTGCGGCTTCGCCGACAGCCTGCTCGTGCAGCTGCAGGGCATCAGCGACTCGCTCGCCAGCGAAGGCGTCGACGCCGTCGCTGCCGTGTATCAGCTCCTCAGCTTCAACCAGAACCCGGTCGGCTCCGGCCCGTACCAGGTCGAAGAGTGCAGCCTCGAAGGCTGCGTGCTGGCCGCGTTCGAGGACTACTGGCAGGGCGCTCCCGCCACCGCCACCATCGAGATGCCGATCTTCACCGACGTCGCGACCGCGGCCAACGCGCTCGCTGCCGGTGAGCTCGACTGGGTCAACGACCTCACGCCAGATGCGCGTGCGGCCCTCGACAGCGCCGTCGCCGATGGCACTGTCCAGCTTGCCGAGTACAACGACTTCGGCAACTACGACCTGATGTACAACATGCACGAGTCCACTCCGCTCGCGGATGGAACCGAGTGGCAGGGCTTCTTCTATGACGTGAACCTGCGCAAGGCCGTGCAGTACTGCGTCGACAAGCCCGGACTGGTCGAGATCGCGACCGCCGGGAACGGCGTGCCGATCGAGTCCGACATCCCGCCGGCGTCGTGGGCGTACAACCCCGACCTCGTGCCTGTCGAGCGCGACATCGACGCGGCCAAGGAGTTCATCGAGACGGCCACCGTCCACACCTGGACGATGGGCGACGATGGGTTCTACGTGAACGAGGACGGGGACCGGCTGTCGGCCAACGTCGCCGTTCGCGCCGGACAGCAGGAC
>DASUEW010000646.1:0-2162 GCA_036274875.1 Ilumatobacteraceae bacterium | reverse complement strand
GGACTCCAAGGCCGCGAACCTCACGATCGCCTCGAACACGGTGCCGCTGTCGATCGGCGGGCAGTCCGACGGGCAGCGGCTGTTCCAGGGCACGATGGACGACGTCCGGCTGTACTCGAGGGCGCTCAGCGACTCGGAGATCGCCGATCTCGCGACCGTGGAGCCACCGAACCAGGCACCGAGCGCCACGGCGGACTCGGTGCACGTGGACGAGGACGCCCTCACGACACTCACGCTCACGGGCTCGGACCCCGACGGCGATCCGCTTTCCTTCGAGGTGGCCGACCAGCCTTCCCACGGCAGCCTCGGCAGCCTCGGCGCCGTCTCGTGCTCGGGCACGCCGAGCGCCTGCTCGACGAACGTGACCTACACGCCCGAGACCAACTACACCGGCCCGGACAGCTTCACGTTCACGGTCGGCGACGGTGCGATCACCTCGGATCCGGCGAACGTGCAGATCACGGTCGATCCGGTCGACGACGCTCCCGTGGCCGTCGACGATGCCTACTCCACCGACCGTGACACGGCGCTGTCGGTCCCGGCGCCCGGCGTGCTCGCCAACGACACCGATCCGGAGAACGACGCGCTCACGGCGGTCCTCGTCGCCGGCCCGGCACACGGCACGCTGGACCTGCAGGCCGACGGGTCCTTCACCTACACGCCCGAGGCCGGCTACGCCGGCGCCGACGGCTTCACCTACTCGGCGAGCGACGGGACGCTGGGGTCCGATCCGGCGAGCGTGGCGATCACGGTGAACGCCCCATCCTCCCAGCTCGTCGGCCACTGGAAGGCCGACGACGGATCGGGCACGACCCTTGCCGATGCGAGCGGGAACGGCAACGACGCCGCGCTTCACGGCAACCCGACATGGGTCGCCGGCAAGGTCGGCGGTGCGATCCGCTTCGACGGGACGGGTGACTACGCCACCGTCGCGAACAACCCGAGCCTGAACATCACGGACCAGATCACGATGGCCGCCTGGATCAAGCCGGAGAAGAGCGCCACGCAGTCGCTGCTGAACAAGGCGGTGTTCGGCTCGATCGACGGCTACGAGCTCTCGTTGTCGAGCGGCGCCAAGGTCTTCGTCCGCTTCAACCAGAAGACGAATACCGACACGTATCGCGTCAACTCCCTGACCTCGTACCCGATCAATGGGACGTGGATGCACGTCGCGGCGACCTACGACGGCACCACGATCCGCCTGTACGTGAACGGCGTTCAGGAGGCATCGTCCGCCCAGACGCTCACGATCGCGTCCAACTCACAGCCCTTCGCGGTCGGCGATCAGAGTGATGGAGCCGCCGGCCGGGAGTTCCAGGGCGCGATGGACGACGTCCGCCTGTACTCCCGGGCGCTGAGTGCTTCGGAGATCGCCGAGCTGGCGACGGTCGTGCCCGCGAACACCCCCCCGGTGGCCACCGACGGCTCGCTCGGCGTCGTGCAGGACACGGCGGCGACCGGCACCCTGCAGGCCACCGACGCCGAGGCCGATCCGCTCACGTTCTCGATCGTGTCCAACGGCTCCAAGGGAACGGCGAGCATCACGAACGCCTCCACCGGAGCGTTCAGCTACACGCCCAACGCCGGCGTGACCGGGACCGACACCTTCACCTTCAAGGCCAACGACGGCAAGGCGGACTCCAACGTTGCCACGGTCACCGTCACGATCAGCGCGGCTCCCCCGCCGTTCGTCGGCCACTGGAAGGCCGACGACGGCTCGGGCACGACGCTCGTCGATGCGAGCGGGACCGGCAACGACGCCAGCCTGCACGGCAACCCGACCTGGGTCACCGGCAAGATCGGCGGCGCGATCCGCTTCGACGGGTCCGGCGACTACGCGACCGTGGCCAGCAACCCGAGCCTGGACATCCGCAACCAGATCACGATGGCCGCCTGGGTGAAGCCCGAGCTCGTCGGAACACAGGACCTGCTCAAGAAGGCCACGAACGGCAGCGTGAACGGCTACGAGCTGTCGCTTTCCACCTCGACCTCGACGTGGCCGACGAAGGTGTTCGCCCGGTTCAACCAGGTGAGCAACGCTGACACCTACCGCGTCAACTCCACGACGGTCTACCCGAGCGACGGCGCGACCTGGATCCACGTCGCGGCGACCTACGACGGCACCACGATCCGCCTGTACGTGAACGGCGTGCTGGAGGACT
>DASUEW010000645.1:0-3397 GCA_036274875.1 Ilumatobacteraceae bacterium | reverse complement strand
CGAGCGGTTCCGTCGCGATCTCCGCCTCGACCACGAACGCTTCGGTCCACCGCGGTCGCAGCGGTAGTTCGCGCTCGTCGAGCATCGCCCGCCACTCCTCGTCGGTCAGGCGCGGCTCGTCCGTGGCGCGCCAGAACTCGTAGTACGAGGCGACCACGCCGGTTGCCCGCTCGAATCGGCCGTCGCCGAGCGGGACGACCACGTAGACGTTGTCGACGCCACCGGTGCCGAGCTGGAGGTAGTCGAACGACGTGGTGAAGATGTCGGTGACGAGACCGGCCCGCTCGTCCGCGTCGGGGACTGCGAAGCCGTTCTCGTCGATTTCGATCTCGCTCGACGCGATCCACAGGTACTCGAGCTCCGAGCCGATGCCGACGAGTCGCTCGTTCTCGGCATCGGTGGCGACGATCCCATCGAGCTCGCGGGCGGCGATCCCACCGAGCCAATCGGCGAGCTCGATCATCGTGGCGAGGAGGTCGTCGGTCTCGTCGGTGAGCAGGTCGCGTTCGGCGAACCCGGTGCGGAGCAGCTCGGCTGCGGCGGCGATGCGGCCGAACGCCACGGGATCGGGCTCGACCCAGTGCCGGGGTTCGAACTCGGCGGGCGTTGGTCCCTCACCCTCGCCGGCAGAGCCCTGCTTCGTGTACAGCACAGTGTCGTGTTTGAGCTCGGTGTACGACGCCAACCCGGTCTGCAGTGACTTCGCCGCCCACGCGTCGTTGCGCATGAAGTCGGGGTACGCCACCCCACGCGTGTCGAACTGCGGCTCGATCGCGACCAGCCAGGCGTCGTATACGGTGCCGGCCCAGTCGTCGGGCTCCCGAGCCGCCACTACGTCGGTCATCTCGTCGAGTTGCTCCTCGTAGCGGAAGTAGCCCGACTCGGTCTCGAGCTGCAGCTCGCGCGCCAGCGGTGAGCCGAAGGCCGCCGCCAGGTCGAGCGCCGACACGTGGACGCGACGCTCCTCGGGCTCCCGCCCGACGTTCGGCCAGGCGAGCTGATCGAGTACGAACGAGTCGAGCGTGAACCGGGCACCCATCACTCGCACGCTCGCTCGTTCGGGGTCGATCGCGACTGGGTGGCCGTCGAGCACGGAATCGGCGATCGCCTCGACGTCCACCCTCGCCAGCGATGCCGGATCGTCGATCCAGCCGGGCACCGTGGCGGCGGCGGCGGCGGCGAGCTGGCGCGGGTCGATGTCGTCGGCGAGGCCGACGAGGAAAGCAGTCGGCTCGTAGATCGCCGTCCAGTCGGCGAGCAGGCTGGGGTCAGAGACGATCACGCGGGTCATGAGCAAGCCCGGGAGCACGCCCACGCCGTCCTCCAGGGCGAACCCCTCCTGGCCGAGCATCGACATCGCCAGGAAGTACCGTTCGAGCTCCGGGGTGCGCGTGTAGTGGCCGCGCGGTCGGAACAGGCTGAAGTCGACGCAGCCGACGAACGAATCCGGCCACTCGCACTCGATCACGCCCGAGATCGGCGAGGTCTGCATCCCGGCCCCGGCCTCCACGCGCTCGATCTCCTCCGTCGCCAGGTCGTTGACGCGGCCGACGTCGAGCCCGGCGAGCGACGCGGCGGCCTCGAAGTACGCCGTTGCCCGATGGGCCGCGTCGGCGAGCGCGGTCGACGTCAGCGTCGCCTCCTGCGATCGGGCTGCGGCGACGGCATCGGTGAGGAGGCGCTCGAGCGTCGGGAGCAGGCGCAACTGCTCGGTGTCGCGCAGGACGCGATCGAAAACGAGGTGCCACGAGTGGTAGGCCGCGTCGGTCGTGACGAACAGCGGCTCGTAGGCGTACTCGGCGGCCTTGTACCCGTCGTGGAAGAACCGTAAGCCGGCTGGGCGGACCACGAACCCGTTCGCCTCCAGCATCGCCCGAACCTCGGCTGGGTGGTCCTGCTCGGTCGCCTCGCGGAGCCACTCTTGGGCGGGGACGAGGAGCACGTCGTCGAGCGACGCCGGCGTGGTCGGGCCGGCGTACGCGTCGGAGTCATCGAGTGGTGCCACCCACCGGTACTCGGCGAACGGTTCCACCCGCCGCAGTCCGCCACTCCTGCCGCCCGGTCCGGTCGGGATGGTCGTAGTCGTCGTCGTGGACGCGGCGCCGGTGGTGGTTGGCGTGGTCGGCGTGGTCGGCGCGCTCGTCGTGATCGTCGCGACCGCATCGGTCGTTGGTGCGCTCGTCGGCGCCGCACCGTCGTCGTCGTTGGAGCACGCAGCCGCGGTGAGCGCGAGCGTCGTGGCGATGGCGACGGCGGCGTGTCGTCGGGGGTGGTGTCGCATCGTGCGTTCCTCTCACTCCGAGATGTCTGTCATGGCCGGCCCACCGGTACGGGCGGTCAGCACCGGGTCGGATCGCCCGTCATGGTCGACGTCCGCGCACGCCGGCGTGGCGGGGCCCGGCAGCACCGGCGCGGTCCGGAACCCGAACCCATCCCACGTCCAGGCACCGCCGGCCACGGTGGCGGGATCGTCGAGCGTGGTGAAGCCGAGCGCCATCGACCCGGTGCACACGGCGATCCCTCCAACGGGTCGGAACAGCGCGCCCGCGCCCCAACGCAGGCGTCCGGTCCCCGTGTAGACCGCGAGGTGCGCGCTGCGGCCGTCGCCATCGATCCACGACACCTCGGGGAACGCGGCGTGGACCGGCCGGGGGGTGGCCGGTCGCCGATAGGCGGTCACCACGTCGACCTCGCCGGTGCCGGTGACGTCCCCGACTGCGCGCACCACCTCCACGGACGCGGCGGGAAGCGATGGCTCGATCCCGGCCACATCCGCCGACTCCACACCCGCGGCCACCCAAGGCCGCACCGGCGCCCACCAGTCGCCGTCGATGGCGACTGCGTCACCAACCGGTTCGTCCCATCCCTCGAAGACCGCGCGGCCGGCGTCGGATCGAACGACGCCGGTCCGCATCGCGATCACGCCGTCGTGGTCGATCAGCACCTCGAGCACCGTGCCCTCCCGAGTGCGCGGCCAGCGCTGGTCGAAGAGGGTGTTGCCCAGGCCCGCTGCCATCACCGACGATCGCTCCGCTGCGAGACGCACCTCGACGGGATACTGCACGTGCGCGCCGTGGCCCCACACGATGTCGGTGCCCCAGTCGGCCAGCAGACCGACGATGTGGGCGAGCGACGGATCGGGGCGGGGAAGGTACTCGACGCCGGCGTGGAGGCCGACGACGACGACGTCGACCTTCGATCGCAGCGCGGTCACCGCCTCACGAGCGTGACCGGCGTCCCATCGGTTCACGCCTGCGGTCACCGCGGTGGCGGGTGCTCCGCCCGACACGTCGAACGCGGTGATCCCGACCCTGACCCCCGCGACATCGATCACGAGCGGTTCGGCGGCGTCAGCGGTCGTCGCCCCGCCGCCCACTCCGCGCAGGCCGACCTCTTC
>DASUEW010000644.1:0-2321 GCA_036274875.1 Ilumatobacteraceae bacterium | reverse complement strand
TCGTGGAGCGCGGCGAGGTGGCGAGCGACCTCGACCACCACGCCGGCGGGCTCCGCGGTGTGCTCGGCGGCCTCGCGGCGGCCGAGCGGCGCCTGCTGCGCCGCGCCGACCTGCCGTTCGGGCTCACTGTGGTGGCCGTCGGTCGCAAGCCCGGCACCTTGAATCCCCCCGAACTGTCTGCTTGAAACGCACGCGCGCGCCGTCTCGGGCAGACAGAACCGAGGGTTTCGCGTCAACCGGGCTCGGCGATGCCGACGATCTCGTCGCGCTCCTGCAGCGCGACGCCGGCGAGCACGAGGGAGATGCCCACCAGATCGACGACCGAGGGTCGCTGGTCGAGGGCGATCCAACCGACGGCCAGTGCGGTGACGGGCAGCAGCGCGAGCAGCAACGAGAAACGACGGATCGGGATGCGGCGCAGCACGAACTGGTCGATGCCATATCCGATCGCGTTCGAGAACACCCCCGTCAACAAGCACAGCGCGAGGAGCGCCGGCGATGCCCACACCGGACCGCTCCACGGGGCACCGACGGGGGTCAGCGCGAGGGCACCGATCGACAACCCGACGGCGAGCGGGCCGAGCCCTCGGCCGAGCTGCGCGATCCGTGACCCGGCGACGATGTAGGCAGCCCACATCGCAGACGCGCCGAGGACGAACACGATGCCCAAGACGTTGTCGCCGATCTCCACGCCGCCGAGTGTCGCGACACCACCGACGGCGAGCACGAGCGCGGCCGCGTTGCGCGAGGTGCGGGTCATCGCCGCGGCCACCGCGATCGGGCCGAGGAACTCGATCGCCACGCCCTTGCCGAGATCGATGCGATCGATGGCGAGGTAGAAGAACATGTTCATGAGCGCCGTCGCCACGCCGAAAATCGCGGCCGCGACGAGCTGAGGGCGGGTCCAGCCGCGCAGGACGCCTCGGGCGACGGCAAGCAGCGCCAGTGCCGCGCCGATGAGGCGGAACCAGGCGACCGTCTGCGGTTCGACCTCGTCGAACACGGACACCGCGATCGCCGCGCCGACGTACTGCGACACCGCCGACAGCACGAACAGCGCCTCAGGCGTCGCGGTCTCGAGATACCGAGTGACCGCACCCTGATTCAGTCGAAGATCTCCGGATCGGTTCGGCAGATCTCCTGCCACAACGGCTGGAAGCTGAACCAACCGGCGAGCGGGAACCCGATCTGCGCGGCGGTGTACTTCGCGAACTCATGGCGGATCGGCTCCGGCGTACCGGCCGCCATCGCCATCAGCTGTGCCTGGCAGGAGCGCTCCATCGTGATGAACCAGAACGCAGCCTCGTCGACCGTCTCACCGACCGTGAACAGTCCGTGGTTCTTGTGGATCGCCGCCTTGCCGGTCGCGAACTTGGAGGCGAGCTCCTCGCCCGCCTCGATCTCCAACACGACCGCGCCACCCTGTTCGGCGATGACCACGTGGTCCTCGTAGAAGATGCAGGCGTCCTGCGTCAGTGGGGCGAGCGGGATGCCGAGTGAGCTGAACGACTTCCCGTACGGCGAGTGCGAGTGAGCGGCGGCGACGATGTCGGGCCGCGCCTTGTGGATCGCGGCGTGGATCACGAACGCTGCTCTGTTGACGGGGTGCTTGCCGTACACGACCTCACCGGCATGGTTCACCAAGATGAGGTCGCTGGCGCGGACGTGACGGAAGCTGATGCCGAACGGGTTGACCCAGAAGTGGTCGGTGTGCTCCGGATCGCGCACCGTGATGTGGCCGGCGACGCCCTCGCCGAATCCCAGCCGGCCGAAGATCCGCAGCGCGCCGGCGAGCTTGTGTCGCCGATGGTCGCGCTCCTCCTCGACGGTTGCGAACACTGGCGGCAGCGGCACGACGACCTGCTGCGGAGTGAGCTCGACGCCACCGATCGTCGGAGGTTTCGTCGGCGTGCTCCTGGGCGCGCTCGTGGGCACGCTCGTCTCGGTGATGGCCATGCCATTCACGCTACTCCTGGTCCGTGCGCGAGCATGAGGCCGTGAACCGCGAGGTCCGACCGTCATCGATCGCCCCACCAGCTGCCAACTTCGCCCACGCGATCCTCACCGAGGACGCGTCGCGATGGCTGCACACGTCGGGTGTCGTACCGATCCGCCCCGATGGTTCCGTCCCTTCGGCGATCGAGGAGCAGGCTGAAGTCGTGTGGTCGACCATCCGAACCCTCATCATCCAGGCCCGGATGAAGCCGATCGATGTCGTCTCGGTGGTGACCTACGTGGTCGATGGCGAATCGCTGGTGCCGGTGATGGCTGCCCGCGACGCGTTCATGGGCCGGCACCGCGCCGCTTCGACGCTGATCACG
>DASUEW010000643.1:0-4828 GCA_036274875.1 Ilumatobacteraceae bacterium | reverse complement strand
GACGCCGACCTCGAGGCGGCCGCTGCCGGCGTCCCCGGTTCGGTGTTCGACAACGCCGGTCAGGACTGCTGCGCGCGCAGCCGGATCCTCGTCGAGCGGTCGGTCCACGACCGGTTCGTCGGACTCGTCGCCGGCGTCGCGGCGGGCGTCCGCGTCGGTCGACCGCACGATCCCGACGTGTTCATGGGCCCCTTGATCTCGGCCGCCCACCGCTCGAAGGTGGCGTCGTTCGAGGGCGAAGGTGACGTCGCGTTCCGGGGAGAGGTGCCGGACGGTCCGGGTTTCTGGTACCCGCCTACGGTCCTCACGGGCGCTTCGGAGCACAGCCGTGTCGCCAACGACGAGATCTTCGGCCCGGTCGTCACCGTGCTGCCGTTCGACGACGATGCCGACGCCGCCCGGTTGGCGAACGCGACGCCGTACGGCCTGTCCGGTTCGATCTGGACCCGCGACGGCGCCCGCGCGATGCGCATGGTGCGTGCGGTGCAGAGCGGCACGCTCAGCGTGAACTCCAACTCGTCAGTGCGGTACTCGACGCCGTTCGGTGGATTCAAGCAGAGTGGCATCGGGCGCGACCTGTCGATGCAGGCACTCGACCACTACAGCGAGACCAAGACCGTGTACACGGCCGTCCAGTAGGTTCCACGAAGGGGAGAGATGTCGCACGCTGGGAGACTGAGTGGCAAGGTCGCGCTGATCACCGGCGCCGCGAACGGGCTTGGCCGCGTCGCAGCCGAGCTGTTCGCGCACGAGGGCGCGAGCGTCGTCGTCGCCGACGTGGCCGACGGCACGGACGCGGTCGAGACGATCCGAGCGGCCGGCGGGTCGGCGTCGTTCATCACCCTCGACGTGACCGACGACGACAGCGTCCGCAACGCGGTGGACCACACGATGTCGACGTTCGGTGGGCTGCACGTGCTCTACAACAACGCCGCCATCTCGCCCGGCGACGACGACGGACCGACCAACACGAGCGACTCGACGTGGTCCACGGTGCTCGACGTCAACGTGACCGGCCTCGCCAGGTGCTGCCGTCACGGCATCCCGGCGATGCTCACGACGGGTGGCGGGAGCATCATCAACGTCGCCTCCTTCGTTGCCCATGTCGGTGCCGCCACACCGCAGATCGCGTACACCGCGTCGAAGGGCGCGGTGCTGTCGATGACCCGCGAGATCGCCGTGATCTACGCCCGCCAAGGCATCCGCGCCAACGCTCTGTGCCCGGGACCCGTGCTCACCCCGCTCCTGGCCAAGTTCTTGTCCGACGACGCGAAGCGCCAACGCCGCCTCGTGCACGTGCCGATGGGCCGGTTCGGCGAGCCGATCGAGATCGCCAAGGGCGCGCTGTTCCTGGCATCCGACGACTCGTCGTTCATGACCGGCCAATCACTGCTCATCGACGGTGGCATCACCGCCGCCTACACGACCCCGGAGTGATCATGTCCAAGAACCAGCATGTCGGCCCCCTCCAACTCGAGGCGGACATCCGGGACGGCGTGATCGACACCGTGATCGTCGCCTTCTCCGATCACCAGGGCCAGCTGATCGGCAAGCGCACCGACGGCGAGTTCTACCTCGACGTCGTCGCCGACGAAGGCACCGAGAACTGCGACTACCTCATCGCCTGCGACATCGAGGACGTTCCGATCCCCGGGTTCCGGTGGGCCAGCTACGACCAGGGGTACGGCGACATGCGCGGCGTCGTCGACACGTCGACGATCCGCTACCTGCCGTGGCTCGACCGCACCGCGGTGGTGCTCGTCGACCTCGTCGACGTGGACACTGGTGCGCCGGTCGCCGTTTCTCCGCGTCGCATCCTGCAGGACCAGGCCGATCGGGCAGCCGCGCTCGGCTACGTGTCGATGATCGGCAGCGAGGTCGAGTTCTTCTTGTACAAGGAGACGTTCGACGACGCCAACGCCGCCGGCTACCGCGCGCTGACGCCGAACTCGCCCTACCTCGAGGACTACCACATCCTGCAGACGACGAAGGAAGAAGACGTGATCGGCGCGATCCGGCGCGGCCTCCGCGGCGCCGGCTTCCCGGTCGAGTTCTCGAAGGGGGAGGCCGGCAAGGGCCAGCACGAGCTCAACCTCACCTACCAGAACGCGGTCGAGATGGCCGACACCAACCTGATCTTCAAGAACGCGGTGAAGGAGATCGCCGCCTTCGCCGGTCGGTCGGCGACGTTCATGGCCAAGCCGTACTTCGACGACGCCGGATCGAGCTGCCACATCCACTCGAGCCTGTGGGCAGCCGACATGTCGACGAGCCTGATGCCGGAGCATCACGACGAGCACGGCGCCGAGCACGGTGACGGCGGACACGACTCCGGCGCCGACCCGCACCACATGAGCGAGCTGTTTCGCTGGTACCTCGGCGGGCTGATCGCGACCGCCCGTGAGTTCTCGTTGCTGTTCGCCCCGAACCCCAACAGCTACAAACGTTTCCAACCGGGGAGTTGGGCGCCGACCGGCATCGGGTGGGCCGTCGACAACCGCACGCTCGGGTTCCGCGTCGTCGGCCACGGCAACGGGATGCGCCTCGAGAGCCGGATCCCGGGTGCCGACGCCAACTGCTACCACGCGTTCGCGGCCACGATTGCCGGCGGGCTGTACGGCATCGAGCACCGGATCGACCCACCGCCCCCGTACGCCGGCAACGGCTACACGGCCACCGATCTCGAGCGCATCCCGTGGAACTATCCCGAGGCGATCGAGCTGTGGCGAGCCAGCACGATCGCCAAGCAATGCTTCGGCGACGACGTGCACCATCACGTGCTGAACCACGCCGAGTCGGAGTGGCTGGCGTTCAACCGGACCGTCACCGATTGGGAGCGCCACCGCTACTTCGAGCGCATCTGAACCCCGATCTCGTGAAGTTTCGGCGCCGTAGGAGCGCCGAAACTTCACGAGATCAGGGTGGTGGGGCGGGGTCAGGCCCGGATGTGGTGACCGGCGGGGTCGAACAGCGGCTCCGCAGTCACCGTCGCACCGACGACATCGCCGAACACCTCGACCGAAAGCCTGGTGCCGACCTCGGCGTGCGCCGTGGGCAGCCACGCGTACGCGATCGACCGTTCGAGCGAGTAGCCCAGACCGCCGCTCGAGATGCGTCCGACCACGGTCGTGTCGGCGCCGCGAACCGGCTCGTTGCCGAGTGCGACCGAGCGCGGGTCGTCGAGCACGAGGCACACGAGCCGGGACGGTCCGCCCGACGGTGCGGGCAGGGCGGCCTCACCGAGGAACCCCCTGCCGGCGCGCACTGCGAACCCGAGCCCCGACGAGTACGGATCTGTCTCGCTCGTGATGTCGGAGCCCCACACCCGGTAGCCCTTCTCGACCCGCAGCGAGTCGATGGCGCGGTAGCCGCCGGGAACGAGACCCCGCGGTCGACCGGTGTCGAGCAGCGTGTCCCACAACCGCACGCCGTACTCGATGGCCGGGTAGAGCTCCCAGCCGAGCTCGCCGACGTACGTGACACGCAGCGCCCAGCACGGAACGTCGCCGACCGTGACGGAGCGGGCCTGCATGTACGGAAACGTCAGGTCGTCGGCGCAGATGTCCGAGAGGATGTCGCGCGCCGCCGGGCCCCACAACGCGAGGCACGCCATCGACGACGTCATGTCGCGCACGACGACCGACCCGTCGGTCGGCGCGTGCTGCTCGATCCACGCCCGGTCGTGACGGCCGAAGGCGGTGCCGGTGACGATGAGAAACCGCTCGAGCGCGAGCCGGGTGACGGTGACGTCGCACTCGATGCCGCCGCGGCTGTTGAGCATCGACGTGTACGTGATCGATCCGACGGCGCGGTCGACACGATTGGCGCAGAGGCGTTCGAGGAGTGCAGCGGATCCCGGGCCTGCGACCTCGATCTTGGCGAAGCTCGACTCGTCGAACAGGCCGGCCGCCGAACGGGTCGCGAGATGCTCGGTGACGATCGCCGTCGACCAGTGCTCCCCTGCCCAGCCGCGTGGCCGGAAGTGCTCGTGGGCCGGATCCTCGTTGCTGCGATACCAGTTGACGCGCTCCCAGCCGCTCTTCTCACCGAACTCTGCCCCGAGCTCGTGGTGGCGTGCGTAGGCCGGTGGCGTCTTCAACGGCCGACCGGCGCGGCGCTCGTGGTTCGGGTACGCGATGTCGTAGTACGTGCTGTAGATCTCGTCGGTGCGGGCGAGGCAGTAGCCGCGACTGCGGTACTGCGGGCCGAAACGGCGGACGTCCATCTTCCACAAGTCCATCGGCGGTTCACGACCGGCGATCCATTCGGCCATCACCTTGCCCACACCACCGGCGCCGGCGATGCCGTGGGCGCAGAACCCGGCCGCGACGAACAGCCCGGCGACTTCGCTCTCACCGAGGATGAACTCACCATCGGGCGTGAACGCCTCCGGCCCGTTGATGAGCTGGATCACGTCGGCGTCGACGAGGGCCGGCACGACCTCCTGTCCTGCCTCGGCGATCGGCGCGAAGCGATCCCAGTCCGGATCGAGGAGCGTGTTGTTGAACGTCGGCGGGATGTCGCCGGCGAGACACCACGGCGCCGGGTTGCGCTCGTAGCCCCCGACGATCATCCCGCCGACCTCCTCGCGGAAGTACACGAGGCGGTCCGGGTCACGCATCGTCGGCAGCTCACGTGGTATGGCTCGACTCGGCCTGGTGATCGCGTACTGGTGGGCCATCGGCACGATCGGCACGTCCACACCGGCGAGGCGCCCGATCTCGTGGGAGTAGATCCCGCCGGCGTTGACCACCACCTCGCACTCGATGCGTCGGGTTTCGGTCTCGACATGATCGACGCGGCGGCGGCCGTGCGACTCGATCACGCC
>DASUEW010000642.1:0-31871 GCA_036274875.1 Ilumatobacteraceae bacterium | reverse complement strand
CGAGCGTGTGGCACTCGTTGGTGCCAACGGGGTCGGCAAGACGACGCTCCTTCGCATCGTGTGCGGCGACACGACCGCGACGTCCGGCACGGTGACGGTCGACGGGCGGCTCGGCGTCATGAACCAGCTGGTCGGGACCCGCGGCGCCGAGGGCACGGTACGGACCGTGCGCGATCTCCTCGTCTCCGTCTCCCCCGAACGCATCCGCCGCGCCGCACTGCGCCTCGACAACGCTCACGTCCACGCCGCGACCGATCCGATGCGCTACGCCAGTGCGCTCGCCGAGTGGGGCGACGCCGGTGGCTACGACGCCGAGGTGCTGTGGGACGAGTGTGCCGGACGGGCGCTCGGTGCCGACTTCCGCGATGTCGCCGATCGACCGCTCACGACGCTGAGCGGTGGTGAGCAGAAGCGGCTCGCATTGGAGGCGCTCCTCCGTGGCGAGGACGACGTGCTCGTGCTCGACGAGCCCGACAACTTCCTCGACGTCAACGCCAAGCGCTGGCTCGAGCGTGAACTGCGATCGAGCCGTAAGACGGTGCTCTTCGTGAGCCACGACCGCGAGCTCCTCGCCGCGACGTCGAGCAAGATCGTGACCGTCGAGGCCGAGGGCGCGTGGACCCACGGCGCCGGCTTCGCGACCTACGCGGAGGCACGTGCGGCGCTCCATGAACGCCTCGAACACGATCGCACCATCTACGACGACGAACGCAAGCGGCTCGAGGAGCTGGTGGCCGAGATGAGCCGCCGGGCCAAGATCAGCGACGCGTTCGCGCCGAAGCTGAAGGCCGCCGAGAGCCGGCTGCGTCTGTTCCTCGAGAAGAGCGAGCGACCGACCCAAGCGCGGACACAGAAGATCGACGTGCGCCTGCGCGGCGCCCGAACGGGCAAGCGCGCGGTCATCATCGAAGGCCTCGAGCTCCTCGGGCTCACCGACTCGTTCGACCTCGAACTGTGGTACGGCGAGCGGGTCGCGGTGCTCGGAGGAAACGGCGTCGGCAAGAGCCACTTCCTCCGCCTGCTGGCCGGCTACCCGACGGAACACGACGGAAGGTGGCGGCTCGGCGCCGGCGTCGTGGCCGGCCTGTTCCACCAGACCCACGAACATCCGGAGTGGATCGGTCGCACGCTCATCGAGATCCTCCACGACCACGACGTGGTGCTCGGCCCGGCCATGGGCATGCTGCGTCGCTACGAGATGCAGGCGTGCGCCCACCAGCCGTTCCAGACCCTCTCGGGCGGGCAGCAGGCGCGCTTCCAGATCCTGCTGCTCGAGCTCTCCGGGGCGACGTTGCTGCTGTTGGACGAACCGACGGACAACCTCGATCTCGTCTCGGCGGAGGCACTCGAAGCCGGGCTCGAGCGCTTCGACGGCACGGTCATCGCTGTCACCCACGATCGCTGGTTCCTCCGCGGCTTCGACCGCTTCGTCGTGTTCGGTGATGACTGCGCGGTCACCGACCACATGGAGTGCCCGCCGGCCTGGCGCTGAGCGCGACGCGCCGACCGTACAGTTGGAACGTGGAAGGCGAGTCCCCGCGAGCCGATCCGAGCGCAGCCGATCCGATCCCAGCCGATCCGAGCGCAGCCGATCCGATCACGGTGCTGATCGACGCCATCACCGACGCCGATCGCTTCGTCTCGGCCACATGGTCGGGTGCATTGCCAGGGATCACACCGTCGGCGGAGCGAGTGACGCTGCGCCCGGTCGACCTCAAGGCCGGACGCCGCTTGCAGCTCTCGGTGTTCGACGGACGAACGACCGTCGTCACGAACCTTGAGCCCGACGAGCTGGCGCCGCGGTTGAAGGAACTGTTCGACGCGGGGTACGCGTCCACGTTCGTGCGCACGCTCGCCGCCGACCTGCAGCTGACCCACTCACGCGCGGGGGCAGCCCGGATCGCTCGCCATCGCCCGAGCGCCAGCACGATCGTCACCACCCACGATCGTCCCAAGGCACGCTTGCTCGATTCGGGCGCGCCGTTCCTGCACGCGGTCGGGATCACCGACCAGCAGGGCCGCATCAAGCCGACCGCGCGAGCCAAGCACCGCCAGGTCGAGCGCTTCGTCGAGATCCTGTCGCACACGCTCGACGATGCGAATGACGACGCGTCCGACAGCACGACGATCCGCGCCGTCGATCTCGGCTGTGGTGCTGGCGTGCTGACCTTGGCCACGTACCACTACCTGACCGAGGTGCGCGGCCACGCCGTGACGATGACCGGAATCGACACGAAGACGGATCTGATCGACCGTCTCAACACCACGGTCGCCGGACTCGGATGGGATGGTCTGCGGTTCGAGGTCGGCACGATCGCCGACCATCAACCGGACCAACCACCCGACCTGGTCCTCGCCCTCCACGCCTGCGACACGGCGACCGACGACGCGCTCGCCCGCGCGGTCGGCTGGCGGTCGCACTACGTGCTGGCGGCGCCGTGCTGCCAGCACGACCTGCAGGCCCAGATCGACAATGCCGCGGCGCCGCCTGAGCTCGCGCCGCTGCTGCGCCACGGGATCGTGCGCGAACGCCTCGGCGACCTCCTCACCGATTCGCTGCGCGCCGAGCTGCTACGCGCCCACGGGTATCGGACGGACGTCATCGAGTTCGTCTCGACCGAGCACACCGCCAAGAACCTGATGATCCGCGCCGTCCGGACCGACCGGCCCGACCCCGATGCATCGACCGCGGCGGAGCGCCTGGCGGCGACGTTTGGGGTCACCCCAGCACTGGCCGCCAGGATCGGCTATCGACCCTGACCCACGAACCCCTCGCCCGCTGATCACTCGGCCGGCAACGAGACCAGCGCGGCGTCCAGCTTGGCGATGAAGTCGTCGGGCTCCGATTCTCCCGACCACCTCGCCAACACCGTGGCGTCGGCGCCGACGACAGTGATGAACGGGAAGGAGTTCACCCCGAACGCCTCAGCGCCGACCGGGATCCCTGTCTCGGTGTCCACGTCGTCGACCATCACCGGCCACGGCCAGCCCATGTCGACGATCCACTCCGACGGCGGGAAGTTCGGAGCGTCGGCTCGGGCGGCCGTGCTCACGGCGATGATCTTCAAGTCGTCGGGGAACCGCCCCGTCTCCTCGAGCTCGATCAGCCTCGGGATCTCGTTGTTGCAGTGCGGGCACCAGTGGGCGAGGAACACGACCATCACGGGCCCGCCCTCCGACGCCGTCGTGACCGCCGACCCGTCGAAGCTCTCGCCGACGAGCGCCGGAGCGGTGAGGCCGACCGCCGTGTCGTCTCCCGAGCTCGGCAGCGGAGGGAGGGCCGAACCCTCGACTGTCATCGGACGGACCTCGCCGGCCAATTCGTCGGGCACCGGGTTCGTCGGCGCGGTCTCGCCCTCCGCGAGGGTGGGTTCGTCGTCGCCCCCCCGCGTGGCGATCACAGCAGCGATGCCGATGATGGCCACGACGACCAGCACGATGGCGATGACCAGGGGCGTCTTGTTGCTGGCGGCCTTGTTGCGGGCCTCCTTGGTGCGGGGAGTCACGGGAGCTCCGATCCTTGATGGAGATCGACATCGCCCGTGGCCGGGAACGACACGAGCGAGAACACGATGATGGTGATGAACCCGGCGAGCGCCATGAACGCAAGGGTCACGAAGCCGAGCTCGCGGAACCAGATGTCGGCGCACCTCGGCCCGACGGCCGAGCAGGCCCCGCCCTCGAGCGACGGCTTCCACTCGAGCAGGTAGTGGTACGACGACACCATGGCACCGACCGCGGCGATCGGGACAACGTAGAAGCGTGCCCCGCGGTCGCGACGGATCGCGGCGACGAGGAGGATGACCGACAACGGGTACATCGCGGTGCGCTGGAACCAGCACAACCGGCAGGGGACGAAGTTGGCGACCTCGGAGAAGTAGAGGCTGCCGGCCGTCGCGCCCGCGGCGACGAGGAACAACAGCCACGGACCGGCGTCGGCGACGGCCGAACCGGCTACGCGGGCGATGGCGACGCGTGACGACAGAAGGCGGGCGACGACGAGCAGCACCGCGCCCGCGAGCGCGACGAGGGCGAGCAGGGAAGTGAAGATCTCGACGGTCTCGACGTCCACGGGCACCAAGTATGGGGCCTGATCACGGTCTTCGGGCCGCAGACGGTGGTGAACCACGAACACCCGTGCGGCGACCGGTCCGGTTCTCACCGCTAGCGTTCGGCAGGCATGCACGACGCGCTCTCCGACCTCCGGCGCACGCGACGAGCACGACGCCTGGGTGATGTCGAGTGGTTCGACCTCGCCTATCGCGTCTACATCGCGGCCATCTTCGGTGGGAGCGCGGTGATCGTGCTGAGCGACCAGGTCGGTGACGCCGAGGCGACCCCGTCGCAGATCGCGTCGGTGTTCGCCGACGGCCCGGCGCTGCTCGGGATGGTTGCCGTGCTCGCGGTTGCGCTCGGCCTGCGCAGCGGGAGCGACGGTGGACCGCTGTCGATCGAGGCCGCCGACGTGCGCCACCTGATGCTGGCGCCGATCGTGCGCCGTACCGTCCTGTCGCGCCCGCTCGTCCAGCGATTGCGCTCAGCGGCGTTCACGGCGTCCATCGTCGGCGGCATCGGTGGCGTGCTGGCGGCTCAACGGTTGCCGGGCTCGGCCGCGGCGTGGACGGCCAGCGGCGCGTCGGCCGCCGCGCTCGTGGGTCTGGTGTTCGTCGCCGTAGCGACGATCACCCATGCGCTGCACGTTCCTCGTGTGGTCGCCACCGCGGTCGCCGTCGCGCTCGTCATCTGGCAGTCCGTGGCCGTTGTCCGTGATGTCCCAGGTCCCGGCGACCGGTTCGGGCACCTGGCACTGTGGGGGTACGAGCAGCGAGCCGCTGACCTCGGCGCGATCGGCGTGACGCTGGCGCTCGTCGTCATCGCCTGGCGGCTCGTCGGTCGACTGCGGGTTGAGCCGCTGGCGCGGCGCGGTGAGCTGGTGTCGCAGTTGCGGTTCGCGGTCACGATGCAGGATCTCCGGACCGTCGTGCTCCTGCGTCGGCAGCTCCGCAACGAGCAACCGCGGCGCTCGCCATGGCTGCGTCTTCGGCCGGCCGCCGGATCTGCTCGCGCGGCGATCTGGCGCAGGAGCTGGCGCGGCATCGCCAGGACCCCCGCTGGCCGTCTCGCCAGGATGGCAGCACTCGCGGGCGGAGCCGGCCTGGCGGCGGTGGCCGTACTACGCGGCACGACCCCGGCGTTCGTCGCGATGGGTGTGCTGCTGTTCCTACTCGGCCTCGAGGCGATCGAGCCGCTGTCGCAAGAGATCGATCAATCCGGGCTCACCGATGGCTTGCCACTCGCGCGCGGTTGGCTGCACGTTCACCTGCTGGTCGCCTCCGCAGGCCTGCTCGTGCCGTTCAGCGTGCTCGGTGCCACGGTCGCCGCAATCGCTGAGCCCGACGTCGCCGCCGCCGCGTTCGTTCTCGCGTATCCCGTCGCGCTGGTCGGAATGGCGGGGGCAGTCGTCAGCGCCGTGCGTGACGCACCAGACCCGGCGGCTGCCGAGTCGGCGTTCATGCCGCCAGAGTTCGCTGGGTTCGCGGACGGGATGCGAGTACTGATTCCCGTCGCGATCAGCACGCTCGGCGCGCTTGCGGTGTGGGCCGCGCGAGAACAGCCGGGGTGGGCAACCATCGCCCGCTCGGTGGTCGGAGCCGCCCTCGTCGTGGCGACCACATCGTGGTGGGTGACTCGCCGCGATCGTTGGCGCACCGCGTGGCGACGGTTCGTCGCCGGAGCGAGGCCGTGAGCACCACCGTCGCCGCGATCTCGACGGCCGGGCTGACGAAGGACTACAGCGGCGCGCTCGCGCTGGGACCGATCGACCTCGTCGTGCCCCCTGGCCAGCGCGTGTCGCTGATCGGTCACAACGGGAGCGGGAAGACGACCCTGATCAGGTTGCTGGCGGGGATGCTCGAACCGTCTGCCGGTTCGGCTGCGGTAGTAGGGCATCCGGTGGGATCGATCGGGGCGCGGGCGGCGCTCGCGCATCTCGCCGATCAGCCGGTCTTCTACGACGATCTCTCCGTGCGCGAACACCTCGAATACATCGCGCGACTACACGGGCGAGCGGAATGGGAGGAGCGAGCAGCTGAACTGTTGGACGCGATCGGCCTGACCGAACGCGCCGACGGGCTGCCCTCGACGTTCAGCCGAGGTCTGCGACAGAAGGCCGCGGTCTGCCTGGCGTTCGTCCGACCGTTCGAGGTGATGGTGGTCGACGAGCCGTTCGTCGGCCTCGACCGGGCGGGACGCGATGCGGTCCTCGAGCTGTTCCGTGCCGCTCACGGCGCTGGCGCCACCCTCGTGGTCGCGACCCACGAGCTCACCACCGTCGTCGAGAGCGATCGGATCGTCGCCCTCCGTGACGGTGCGGTCGTGTTCGACGGCCGACCAGGTGAGGCCGACCTCCACGAGCTCGTCGACACTGCCCCGAGACACGAATCTGATTGAGTCGGCTCACCCCACGTCGCGTCGCTGAACATTTGGTCGCCGACTCGTGCGACGAACGTCCCCTCCCCGTTTCCGGGCTGCAACGATTTTCGGCACCTGCAATCCCCAGCAGCCCAGATCGGCTGGTCGCCGACGGGGTCAGACTCGGACAGTCCGCCGCCATGCCCTCGATGGCCTCCACAGTCGCTAGGGTTCCGGGCCATGCACGAGTTCACCTCGATCAGCGTTTCGTCGTACGACGCGGCGTCGCTCGCCGACAAGCTCACCGAGAAGTCAGCCGCAGGTTGGGACGTCGTGGCCATCGTGCCGGCGGGCACCAACATCACGGCCTACCTCAGTCGTGAGGCCGAAGCTGCCGAGACGGCGCCGTCGTGGGACACCGGTTCCGAGGACACCGCAGCGGCCGAACCTGCCCCCCTCGCCGACTCGACTCCCACGAACGTGGCCACCACGGTCGAGGAAGCACAGGTCGAGGAACCGGCGGTCGAGGAACCGGCGCCCGTCTGGGAGCCCGAGCCCGTCGCCGAGCAACCGGCGCCCGTCGCCGAGCCAGCCGGCTGGGCTGTGGCCCCGGAGCCCGTGAGCGAACCGCCGGCGAGCGTCGGAGTGCCCGAGGTCTCGCCCGAACCTACGCCATACGTCGACACGTCCAGCGGGTACAGCGTCAGCCAGCCCACTGAGACCGCCGAGAGCGGATACGTCGGAGAACCACGACTCGGGTCCACCACCGCCGGCTACGACACCGGCACCACGGGCTACGACACCGGTACCAGTTCGGAGACCACGCCCGCACCCGGCACCGGCTACGACACAGGCGCGGCGACGACACCGAGCACCGGCTACGACGCCGGCGCGACCATCACACCCGGCACCGGCCACGACGCCGGGGCGACGACCGAACCGGCGAGCAGTTCGGGTTACGACGCCGGGGCGAGCGCTGACGTGTCCACCGGCTACGACGCCGGCGTGACCGCCGAATCGGCGGCCGTTGCGAGCTCCGAATCCGCTTCGTCCGGCGCCGCCGGGCAGACCGCGGCCGCCTCGTCGGCAGCGCCTGCCGGGTGGTACGCCGACCCGTCGGGCCGCTACGAGCTGCGCTACTGGGACGGCAGTCAGTGGACCGAGCACGTCTCGCGGGCCGGTCAGCAGTACACCGATCCGCCGGTCGCCTGACGCACCGATCCTCGCAGTCGTCGTGGGCGACCCCTGCCGGGATCACCCGCGACTGCCGGTCGTCAGGCGTGCCTCGTCGGTCGTTTGACGTGCATGCGCGCGACCTCGATCGGCCACGCCGGCATCCTCATCGAGACCGCCGCCGGGTCGATCCTGTGCGATCCGTGGTTCGTGCCGGCGTTCTTCGGCTCGTGGTTCGTCTTCCCCCGCAACGACCAACTCGACGACGACCTGCGCGAGCGGATCGAGCACGCCGACTACCTCTACGTCACGCATCTGCATGCCGATCACCACGACGAACCGTGGCTGCGCGAGCACTTGCGACGTGACATCCCGATCCTGCTGCCCGGCTACCCCACCCGTGAACAGGAGCGCACGTTCCGTCAGATCGGCTTCACCGAGTTCATCCGCACCTCCGACGGCGAAGAGCTCGAACTGGCCCCCGGCCTGACGATCGCGATCCACGTCGAGACCTCGATCACCGACGGCCCGGGAGGCGACTCGGCGATGGTGGTGTCCGACGGGCGAACACGTCTCGTGAACCAGAACGACTGCCGCACGTCCGATCTCGATGCGCTCACCGCCCACGGACCGGTCGACGTGCACTGGCTGCAGTACTCGGGCGCGATCTGGTACCCGATGGTGTACGACATGCCCGAGCCCGAGAAGCGTGTCCTCTGCGAAGCCAAGGTCGAGAGCCAGTTCGCACGAGCGATGCGGTACGTCGAGGCGATCGGCGCCCGGGCCGTCGTGCCGAGCGCCGGTCCGCCGGTCTTCCTCGACGACGAGCTGTTCCACCTCAACATGATCCGCGGCGACGAGCTGTCGATCTTCCCTGACCAACGGGCGTTCATGGCACGGCTCGAGAAGGCGGGCCATCGCGGGCTGCTGGCAATACCCGGCACGACGATCGACATCTCCCCGGATGCGATCGAGGTCACCCATCCGATGGCCGGCGCCGACGTCGACGAGATCTTCGACGACAAGGCGGCGTACCTCGACCGCTATCGCGCCGACTGGAAGGGATGGCTGGCCGAGCTCCACAAGAGCTGGGAAACGCCCGAGACCGACCTGCTGGCGACGCTCAAAGCCTGGTGGGAACCGCTCCTTACGATGGCACCGACACTGCGCAGCGCGGTTGGCGCCAACTGCCTGTTGCGCGTCGGCGATCTCGACGTGGTGATCGACTTCCCCGCCGGTGAGGTCCGCGCGTATGCAGGCGAGAACTACTCGTTCCGGTTCGAGATCGCTCGCGATCTCGTCGAGACGGTCGTGGCCCGGCGGGCGGTCGACTGGAGCAACTCGCTGTTCTTGTCGTGCCGCTTCACCGCATGGCGTGACGGCGAGTTCAACGAGTACCTCTACAACTTCTTCAAATCACTCTCGGTCGAGCGCATGCGCCGCACCGAGGCCGAGGCGTTGTGGAGGCTCGAACCACCGGCCGAGTTCGAGCCCGACATCGAGCTCGGGGATTGGGTGGTGCAACGCCGCTGCCCGCACCGCAACGCCGACCTCGCGGTGTTCGGCGAGATCGAAGGTTGCACGCTCGTGTGCACGCTGCACGGCTGGCGATTCGACCTCGAGACCGGCCGCTGCCTTACGGCCGACGACCGCTCGTTGCGGGTGCGGCGCCGCGAACCGACGACCGCACGACCTGAGTAGCGCCGTGCTGATCAGACGCGACGCCCTCGACCGGGTCCTCGCCGGCGAGATCGACCTCGCGTTCCGCCGATGGCGACGTCCGACGGTCAAGGCGGGCGGCACGTTGAACACTGCCGTCGGGGTCTTGGCGATCGATGCCGTCGATGTCGTCGACGAGGAGGCGATCACCGCCGCCGAAGCCTGCCGGGCCGGATACTCGTCAGTCGAAGCGCTGCGCCACGAGCTGGCGCGGCGGACCGAGGGTTCGGTCTACCGAATCCGGCTCCATCACGTCGGTGACGACCCGCGCATCGCGCTCCGCGAGGATGCCGACCTCGACGCGGCACAACTCGCAGCGATCGGCGCACGGCTGGATCGCCTCGACCGCGCTCGTGACGAGCCGTGGACGCGCACGGTGCTCGAGCTGATCCGAGCCCGTCCTGCGACCCGGGCGCCCGACCTCGCCGCATCGCTCGGCCGGGAGACGAAGGCGTTCAAGACCGACGTCCGCAAGCTCAAGTCCCTCGGCCTGACCGAGAGCCTCGTCGTCGGCTACCGGTTGTCGCCGCGCGGCGAGACATTCCTCGACCAGCGGATCCAGACCCGACCGACACCGACCCAGACAGGGTCTCGGCAAGATCGCCGGCCACTAGGCGATACGTGAACCGGTAGGTTCCGGGCGCGACCCGGTAGCGCTCGAGGATGTCGGGACCGCAGCTCGCCGTGCCCAGCCCGCGGTGCACGACGTCGGCGTGCACTACCACCTCGCGGCGTGGCCGGAGGTCGGTCTCGTGGGCGGCCGCGAACAGATCGGCGGTCGTGAAGTGGGTCGCCGAGCAGTGCAGCGAGCCCGGCGACAGCGCCTCGATCCGCACGGTCCGGCCGGTCGCCTCGTCGACGCACTCGAACCATCGACAGTCGGTGCGCAACCCGAACTCCTGGGGCACCAGGTACGGGGGGTCGTCGATCGGCGCCGACCACTCGCCGAGGACCGCACCGCGGTTGCGGTCGGGATAGTTCTCGAGCGGTCCCCGGCCGTACCAGTGGACCGACCCGAACCGCCCCGGCAGCTGGAACGTCACGCCGACCCGTGCCAGGTCGTGGAGCTCCGGTGGCACGACGACCGTGTGAGCGTGGATCTCCGACCCGTCGTCGGCGACGTCGACTCGGTGGACGTGCTCGACGACCTCGTCGGCGGGTCGACGGTCGAGCCCAGCCGCCAACCACGTCTCCAGCGCTGTTCCGCCCACACCGATCCGGCGTCCGAGCTCGCGGAGGAGCTTGTACCCGTCGTTGTCGACGGGCGCACGGAACACGCACAGCTCGACCGGCGACGTGAGCATCCGGCCGACCGGACGGGTCGACGCCGCCGACGGCGCTCGCCGAGCGGGGGGGCGACGGAGCTCGACCTGGTCCCACGCGACAAGGTGGCCCGCCGCTGCCCACGGGGTGGCGGCCTGCCGGATGAAGCCGACCGAGAGGTGCACGTCGGCGCCCGCCGGGACGTCGCACGGCAAGGCGACCGTCGCCGAGCCCAGGGGCGCGACGTCGGGGACCTCGAACGGCCCCGACCCGACGACGTCACCGTCGACGAGCAACTCCCACCGAGCGGTCAATCCGCCGAGATCGCTGAACGCCTGCCGGTTCTCGACGAGCAGCTTGCTGCGCCCCGCCCTCGAGACCGCAACCGGCCGGTAGACCCAGGCGACCTCCTGAATGCCCGGGTGCGGCACGAGGTCCGACGACATCAGGCCGTCGGCGACGAAGTTGCCGTCGTGCGGTTCCTCTCCGAACTGCCCGCCATACGCGAAGCCACGCTTTCCATTCGGAAGCGCGGTGCGGATGCCGTGGTCCTTCCACTCCCAGATGAAGCCGCCTTGCAGCCGCGGCGTCGACAAGATCACGTCCCAGTAGTCGGCGAGCGAGCCGTTCGAGTTGCCCATCGCGTGGCTGTACTCGCACAGGATGAACGGGCGACGCCCGTCGTACGCCGCGACGTCGGCGATCGGGGAGTACATCGGGCAAACGACGTCGGTGGCGTTCGTGCCACCGGTCGTCCATCCGCGCTGACGGATCGCATCCTCGTAGTGGAGCGGCCGCCATGGGTCGGAGGCGCGGATCCAACCAGCGAGCGCGTCGTGGTTCGTGCCGTAGCCGGACTCGTTGCCGAGCGACCACATGATGACGCTCGGGTGGTTGCGGTCGCGCTCGACCATCCGTGAACCACGCGCCAACCACGTCGATCGGTAGCGAGCGTCGTCGCAGAGACTGGTGTTGTAGGCGTGGCTCTCGATGTTCGACTCGTCGATCACGTACATGCCGAGCTCGTCGCACAGGTCCAGAAAGCGCGGGTCGTTCGGGTAGTGCGAGCATCGCACCGCGGTGATGTTGTGGCGGCGCATGGCGAGCAGGTCGTCGCGCATGTCGGCGACCGTCACCGCCTTGCCGCGGTCGGGATGGTGGTCATGGCGGTTGACGCCGTGGATCCAGATCCGCCGCCCGTTGACCAGCAGGTCGCCATCGCGGATCTCGACGCGGCGGAAGCCGACGAGCTGGGCATGAACCTCGACCACCGCGCCGTCGGGGTCGAGCAGCTCGGCGACGACGCGGTATCGGGTCGGTCGCTCGGCCGACCACGCCTCGACGCCGGCGATGTCGAACCGACTCGACACGACGTGGCCGCGGAACACGTAGGGCTCGGCGAAGCGATGCGGCACCGTCGCGGTGACCGGCGGCGCCAGGCGGCGGCCGGCGAGCGTCTCGACGGTCGTGCGGACCGCCCAGCCCTTGGACGGCGGGTGCGCCCCGCCGACCGTGACCGACACCTCGGCCGTGCCGGTGCCGTCCGCCACGCGGAACCCGGCGTCGCACACCAGTGAGGCGACGTGCGTGGCGCCGCGGCCGATCAGCGCAACCTCGCGGTGGAGCCCCGCCATCCACCACTGGTCCTGGTCTTCGACGTAGCTGTGGGCGCTGTAGCGCACGACGACGATCGCCAGGTCGTTGCGGCCGGCCACGAGACACGGCGTGATGTCGTACTCGCTGGCCAGCCGGCTGTCGGTGCCGTAGCCGGCGAACCGTCCGTTGACGTACACGGCGTGCACGCTGTCGGCGCCGCCGACGTGCAGCACCACCTGGCGGCCGCGCCAACCTCGCGGCACCGTGAACGTCCGCCGGTACACGCCGGTCGGGTTGCGGTCGGGCAGCCGCGGCGGCGGTCCATCGAACGGCATCTGGATGTTCGTGTAGTGCGGGTGGTCGCCGACGCCTTGCACGGTCCAGTTGCCGGGCACCGTCAGCGTCGTCCAGCGGTCGACGTCGACCTCGCGTCCGACCCACGACGCCGGCACCCGGTCGGGGTGCTCGGCCAGGTGGAACCTCCACCGACCGTCGAGCGAGCGCCACCAGGGCGAGGCTGCCCGATCGGCGGCACGGGCGCCTGCGATGTCGGGGTGGGCGACGGTCGGTGGACGCATCGGGAGGCGGCCGATGCTGACGACCTCCGGGTCGGTCCAGGGTTTGAGATCACCGATGTCGGGCAGCACGCCCGGCAGTCTGCCCGATCTGCGGCAGCTTGCGATCTCATGAAGTTTCGGCGCCGTCAGGGCGCCGTAACTTCATGAGATCGGGTCTGCTACACCCCTTCGTGGACCCAGACCGGGGTGCCCATCGGCATCATGTTGACCTCCCAGACCCAGTCCATCGCCGGCACGCTGATGCGCACGCATCCGTGCGATGCGGGGTAGTCGGGGATGCTGTTCGATCCGTGCACGGCGGCGCCGCCCGAGAAGTACTTGGGCCGGTAGATCTCGCCGAGATCACCCGGCCACCATCCTTCGGCACGCTCGCGGTAGACCTTGTGGAGCCCGTTCGGTGTGATCGAGACGCCCGTGATCGTCTCGCCGGGGGTGTTGAGGTCCGGTTCCTCGTACGGCTCGCCGTTGCCGGTCGACGTGTTGAGGATCCACTCCGTGCGCCCATCGACGACGAAGTACAGCAGTTGCTTGCCCTTGTCGATCTCGACGAGCGTGCCGGCATCGGCGCGCGCCTGCGGCCGTTCGGTGAGCGCCGTCATCCACTGCGCCGTCTCCTCACCGAGCACGCCGTCGGTCTCGAGGTTGTAGTACTTCTGGAACGCCATCACGGCCTGGCGGGTGGTGAGGCCGTACTCGCCGTCGGCGTTCTGGACCCAGAACCCGAGCTCGAGCAACCTCCACTGGGCCCTGGCGGTGTCGGCCCCGCTGCGCGTGCCCACCGCGACGATCGGATCGGCGACCACCGGAACGGGGACGACGTTGGGCGGCAGTGTCGTCGTGGTAGTGGTCTCGGCGACGATCGTGGTGGTCTCGGCCACGGTCGTCGTGGTGGCTTCGACGACGGTCGTCGTGGCGGCGGGCTCGGTGCTCGTCGGCGCGTCGGTCGGCGTCACGGCCGCGACCTCGGTGACGGGCGCCAGCGGCACGGTGCGGGGGGACGCCGCGTCCGAGTCGTCGAGCGCGGTGGGAGTGACCGACGTGGTCGCGCACGCTGCCAGGGTGAGAAACGTCGCGCCGATCAGGGGGGTTATCAGGACGCGTACTCGCACGGGATGCCAGCCTAGCCCGGCCCTTGCGGGAACTGCCGGGCACCTCCCGAGGCCCAGTCGATCAGGTGAGCGACGTCGACAGACCGGTGACCGTGACAGGGTTTCGCGGCACCGTGCTCGGATCGAACCGGTCGAGCAGCTCGCCCGCGCCCACGCGTTCGACGGGCCCGGCGAGCTCGAGCGAGGTGGCCAGCCAGGCGACGACATCGCCGGCGGTGACCCCGCGCGCGGCCAGCTGCGACAACGTGACGGCACCGTGGCGCTTGGCGAGACGCTCACCGTCGGTCCCGAGCACGAGCGGTACGTGCAGGTACTCGGGCGTCGGCAGGCCGAGGAGCTGTTGGAGCAGCACCTGGCGCGGCGTGGACGCCAGCAGGTCGCCGCCACGAACGACCTGGGTCACGCCCTGCGCAGCGTCGTCGACGACCACGGCCAGGTTGTACGCCGGCACGCCGTCGCCTCGCTGCAGCACGACATCATCGACCATTCCACGGTGGACGCCCGCGACGAGATCGACGATCTCGATCTGTTGGTGCTCGGTTCGGAGCCGCAGCGCCGCCGGTCGCCCGATCGCCTCGCGCGCCGCCCGTTCGGCCCGCGTGAGGTCGCGACATGTCCCGGGATAGCCGTCGGACGGCAACCGGCCGTGGGGCGCGCTCGCCGCGGCGTCGATCTCGCGACGGATCTCGCGTCGCGTGCAGTAGCACGGATACACGAGCCCTGCTCGGGCGAGCACGGTGATCGCCTCCCGGTAGCGCTCGAACCGGTCGCTCTGGCGCACGACGTCGCCGTCCCAGTCGAGCCCGATCGCGGCCAGGTCGGCGAGCTGCCGACGCTCGTGCTCGACCGATGACGTCATTCGGTCCAGGTCCTCCATCCGCACGACGAACCCGGCGCCTATGGAACGTGCGGCGAGCCAGGCGACGAGTGCCGTACGCAGGTTGCCGAGGTGGAGCTCACCCGTGGGCGAGGGCGCGAAGCGGCCGGTCACGGTGTACGAGTCTGCTGACATGTTCGCCGTCGGACGCAGCCGACGGGCAAGAAGTGTCCAACGCCGCTTAGCATTCGACCCATGTTCTGCCACCGGTGCGGCGTCGAGGTGCAGCCGAAGCAGCGCTTCTGTGGCGACTGCGGCGTGTCACTCACCGGCGTGACCGACCCGACGGAGGAGCTCATCCGGCCGTCGTCGGCACGTGCGGCCGACCCGCTGATCAAGGCTTCGATCACCGATCAGCTGCCGGTCACCCAAGCGGTGACCGGAGTCGTGCCAACGGCCACCCGCCCGCCAGGCGACGGCGCCCCGAAGGGCGTGTACGACTTCGCGTCCGACGAGCCCGACGACATCACCCATCCGACAGTTCGTCCGCCAGCCGCCGTCCAGCCGGCCGCGGCCCGGTCTCCGATCGCGGTCACCGCCGACCAGGTGACGGCCAAGTACGCCCCGGCGGCGCCCACCGGTCCGCGGACCGCCCAGATGCCGCTGATCGATCCGCACGAGATGCGACGCTTCCGGTTCCGCTTCGGCGTGGTCACAGGTACCGGCGTCATCGCCGCGCTCGTCGCCCTCGTCGGTGTGTTCGCCAACGCCACCACGATCACGACCGACGCCACGTCGCCGACGTTCGAGACGGGCGACTGGCTCGTCGGCGATCTCGGCTCGAACCTTCAGGTCGCCGGCCTCGTCGGCGTCGGTGCGCTGCTCGTCGGGGCGATCGTCGCTGGGTTCGGCATCCGCTGGGGTGCCGGGCTGGCTGGCGGAGCCGGGCTCGCCGTCGCCGGCTGGGCGGCGCTCGTGATCGGGCTCGCCGAACAGCCGCTCCAGGCGGCCACCCTCGCCGTCGAGCAGCCGACCACCGAGTCGTTCACGATCACGCTCACCCGCGATCTTGGGTACTGGCTGCTGCTCGCCGCGATCGTGCTCGGTGGTGCGGTGTTCGTCGTCTCGTTGGTGCAGGCCGGCAACGACGATCGCTCGGGTTTGAATCCCTGGATCGCGGCCCTGGGTGCGGTCAGCGCACTCATCGCGGCGGGAGGTCCTCTCGTGCCAGAAGGCGCGGCGACGTTCCGCAACAACTGGAGCTCGGCCGGCGGCACGTTCGATCAGCCGACTGCCTTCCTCGCCGGCCGGCTCGCCCAAGTCGTCCTCCTCGCCCTCGCCGGCGTGGTCGGGTTCCTGCAGGTGCGCCGGTGGGGGCTGGGCGTCGCGATCGGGGGGATGCTGCCGGTGCTGTGGCTGGCCGTCACCTCACTCCTCGAGCTCGGCGACTCGCCGGTCGGCCCGGCGTTCACCAACCCAGGCGATGCCGCCGGCGATCTGCATGCCGTCACCGTCGTCGGGATGACCGCGCTGGCCGGGCTGGCGATCGTGGCCGTGATCGCGGCGTACGACCAGACCGTGCGCGAACGGCCATGACCGCGAAAACGCGTTCTCAGCCGTAGAGCCCGAGCAGACGCCCGGCGAGGAGTAGGGCGGCCGCGACCATCGCCCAGCGCAAGAAGCGCTCGCCGCCCCTGACAGCGGCGTGGGCGCCGAGCCAACCGCCGACGGTGAAGCCGGCGGCGAGGACCAGCGCGGGGACCCAGTCGACCTCGCCGCGGGCGATGAAGATCGGAAGGGCGGCGATCGTGATGCTCAGGTTCACGACCACCTTGATGTTGTTCGCAAGGACAAGGTCGTAGCCGGCACGGGTCAGTGCCGCGAGGAGCACGAGCCCGATCCCGGCCTGCACCGCGCCGCCGTACAGGCCGATCGCGGTGAAGACCGCAATCGTTGCCTTCCTGCTCCACGGCTCGGTGTCGACGCGCACCTTCGGCTTGCGCAACGACAGGATCACCAACGGGAAGACCAGGAAACCGAAGAACCGTTCGAAGCCCTCGTCCGTGAGGCGGCCGATCGTGAACGAGCCGACGATCGCGCCGACGACGACCGGCACGAGGATGGGCAACGCGGCGCGCAGGCCGCGCACGCCGAGCCGGCGGAACGACACCGCGGCGGCCGCGTTCGATGTGAGGATCCCGACCCGGTTCGACCCGTTGGCGTGGTTACCGGGCACGCCGGCGAGCACGAGCAACGGCACCGTCAGGATCGAGCCCGCACCGGCGACGGCGTTGATCGTTCCGGCGAGCAGTCCTCCGCCCACCAGCAGCACCGCCTCCCACCACGCCATCGGCGAGCGACTGTAGGTCCGGTTGCTACGGTCGCACGGATGGGCAGCATCGTCGCGTGGATCGCCACCGGTCTCCTGGCCGGGCTCCTGGCCCGTTGGATCGTGCACGACGAGCGCAGCGGTTGCATCTACACCGTCGTCGTCGGGATCCTCGGTGCACTGATCGGCGGTGCGCTCATGCAGGCCGTCGACCGCCGCGCGCTCGATGACTTCTCCATTCGCACCGTGCTCGTCGCTGCGGTCGGCGCGGTGCTGTTGCTCCTCGTGCTCCAGGCGATCGCCGGCCGCGGTCCTCGCACACGACGGCGCTGACGCAACCGGGCGTCCCCACGACCGCCACGCCGGTAGGTTGACTGCACACAGTGCATCACCACGACCGAGGGCGAACGGGTGCCGTTCCCACCGGTTTGTCCAGCGGTGTGTCAAGGCGCGATGTGCCGCCTTGTCCGGCGATTCGCCGTGGACGGTTCCCGAGCTCTCATGAGCTCCAAGGAGAACCGATATGTCAATACTCGAAGCGCATCCTTCGGCTGCGCCCATCACCATCACCCACGAGTTGTCGATCACCGGCACGATTGCGGAGGCCTTGTGGGAGGCGTACCGCATCAACTTCGAGCCGCTCGCGGAGCTCGCGGTCCTGCAGCACCTCTACGCGCGCGACGAGGTGCTGGCAGAGCTCGCGAACTCACGCATCACCAAGATCGTCGGTTGGCAGGACGGCCAGCCGGTCGGATTGGCGATGGTCACCAACAGCTTGGAGGACGTGCCCCAGATCTCCCCCGCGTTCTTGCGATCGAGGTACCCGGAACATGCGGCGCGAAACGCCATCTACGTCGGGATCCTCGTGATGGTGACGCCCGGTGCGCGGCGCCGCACGCTGTTCGGACGGCTGTCCACCGAACTGTGGCAGGTGCCTGCCCTGGTGGGTGGCGTGCTGGTGTTCGACGTCTGTGACTTCAATCGTGAGGTGTTCGGAGCGGATCGGCTGGCCCAGCAGGTCGCCGACAACTTCCCACGTTCGGCCGTCGCGGTCCTCGACCGACAGACGTGGTACGCGGCCGAGCTACCCGAACCGATCCCCGGACACCCGCGCGTCGGAGCACACACGCGCACGAACCCGAGCGTGTAGGTCCACGGTGGCGTCGTCAGGGCACGCGGGACTCGAGCACCGCGTGCCCGGCAACGCCGAGACGGGCGACCGTCGACGGCACGTCGTCGAACGGCACTGCCGTCGCGAAGAGGTAGCCCTGCACCTCGGTACAGCCGAGCTCGAGCAATCGGGTCGCCTGGTCATGCGTCTCGACGCCTTCGGCGATGGCGACGAGACCCAGCGCGGATGCCATCGCCACGATCGCGGCCACCAGCGACGAGTCCGACTGATGCTGGCCGAGACCGGACACGAAGGAGCGGTCGATCTTGACGCCCGACACCGGGAAGCGCTTGAGCGTCGAGAGCGACGAGAAGCCGGTGCCGAAGTCGTCGACGGACAGGCGCACGCCGAGCGACCGCAGGCCGACCATCACGCCGGCGGTCGAGACCGAGTCCTCCATCATCACGCTCTCGGTGATCTCGAGCCACAGTGCGGTGCCGGGCAGGCCGTGGCGGAGGAGTGCATCGGCCACGATGTCGACGATGTCGCTCTCGCGCACTTGCCGCGGTGAGAGGTTGACGGACACGTAGAGCTGCTCCCCGCCGGGGATCGTGCGGCGCCAGTGGGCAAGGCTGCGACACGCCTCGTCCACCATGTACGCGCCGAGCGGGACGATCAGGCCGGACTCCTCGGCGACCGGGATGAACTCCGACGAGGCGATCATCTGCCGGTCGTTCTCCCATCGCGCGAGCGCTTCGAACCCGACGACGTTGCCGGTCGGCAACCGCACCAGCGGTTGGTAGTAGGCGACGATCTGCCCCGCTGCCAGTGCCTGACGGAGTCGTCGTTCCAGCTCGACGCGTCGAGCGACGCGCTCGAGCATCGACGTGTCGAACACCGTCACCGCGTTGCGGCCGGCGTCCTTGGAGCGGTACATCGCGGTATCGGCTTCCTGGATCAGCGTCGCTGCTCCGTCGACGTCGGCACCGAACGCGACTGCGATGCCGATCGAGACGGAGATGAACACTTCGCCGGGGTCGAGCATGAACGCGGCACTCATCACCCGCCTGACCCGATCCGCGAGTCCGGCCGCGCCCTCCGCATCGAGGCCGCCGGCGACGACGAGGAACTCGTCACCCGAGATCCGGCCGACGATGTCGTCACTGCGCACGCAATTGCCGATCCGCTGGCCGGCAAGGACCAGCAGCTCGTCGCCGACCGCGTGCCCCATCGAGTCGTTGACGAGCTTGAACTGGTCGAGGTCGAGGAACATCAACGCCACTGGTCGACCGGTGCGGCGCGAGTCGCTGAGCATCGCGTCGATGTGCTTGACGATCAGGACGCGATTGGGCAGGCCGGTGAGATCGTCGTGGTTGGCCTGATGTGTCAGCTGGAAGCCGAGCGCGGCCTGCTCCTTCATCGCACTCGCGAGGCGCATGATCGCCGACAGCGCGAGCACGAGGCAGACCACCACTGTCACCGAACGGGCGAACGACATGTCGTGGATCGCGATGACCGCGATCGGGGCCAGCAGCGCCGCCGCCACGGCGATGAGCCGACCGCGACTCATCGTGTTGACGGGCTGACGGGCCGGCCGGGCGAAGAAGCGGATCGACGGTTGCAGGATGGCCGATCCCATCGCCGCGGGGATCAGCAGATATGGCACCTCGAGCAGGCGCTGGCTGACGACCAACCGGCCCGAGTCGCCCAGTGCGAACACGACGTCGCCGACCAGCAGGCACGCCGTGCCGCCGAGCAGCAGCGTGAAGGCCGGCGACCGTTGCCCCGACGAGAACGCCAGCCGGATGGCGAGCACGAGGAGACACATCGAGATCGCGGGGTAGATCGCAATCGCGATCCTGGCCATCACCCACGTCCCCTCGAGGCGCAAGGTCGGCAAGATCAACAGCTCGTTGACGAACAGCAACGCCCCGGCGCCGAGCATGATCCCGTCGAGCCGGGCGCCGTAGTCGTCGGGCCCGCCGCGCGCTCGCAGCAGGCCGTACAGCGCGAGTCCGAACAGGCCGTAACCGGGAAGCGCGAAGAGATCCGGGATCAACGACCGGTTCGCGGTGAGGTCGCCCGTGGCGTCGGTGACCTCACGGGCGAACCCGGCGATCGCCCACAACAGGCCGGCGACGACCATCGCCCACCACGGCCAACGCAACTTCGGCCGGTGCATCCGCAAGCCGATGAAGGCGCACCCGATGCCACCGACGATGACGGCGGGATAGGTGACGGCTCGCAACACACCCAACGCGTGTGCGGCGATGACCGTCGCGAACGCGGTCGTCGAGATCCACGTGATGCGGTCGGACGCCGAGCGAGGGGTCATCGACTCAGAAGTCACAGATCACCGCCTTCCCGCGCGAACCCGGCGAAGGCACCTTCGATGAGGGTCATCGACGGCTGATCTGCACGCTGATCTGCCGTTCTTACCGCCACCCACAGCGTACCGGTTAGGCGGGCGATCCCTCATCGGTTGCGTCGGTTTGGTCACCGAGCGTGAGAATCTTCGGGGATTGCGTCGTGCGGCCATGAATCCTTCGGCCCACGACGGAAACCACGATCAAGGCCAGCCAGAACAGCGGGTTGCCGAGCACGCGCAGGATCCAGTTCGTGGCGCCTTCGAGTGCAGGCACGTTGCGCCCGACGAGGGCCAGACTGCCAGCGATCGCCGCCAGCGCCCCCACGAGCGTGGCGCACAGCAACGCACTCGTCGCGACGACCCGCCGGTGGCGACGCACTCCGACCTCGCCGGTGGTCATGATCTGGATCAGCGCCACCGACGTCGTGCCGAGCGGGAAGACGATGGCCGATCGAGCGACCCAGCCGAGGCGCGACCACTCACCGGGAGCCGTGTCCGACTGGCCCCGCAACCGGTTCCATGCAGCTCGCGACGTGCGGTCGAACATCGAGAATCCCGCCAGCGCCGTGAAACCCGACGCCAGCTGCTGTGTTGCGGTGAAGGCGAACCCGACGAGCGCCGCGAGCGGGATGACCCAGGCCGAATCGGACGCGGCGATCACCTGAGCGAGCAACCAGGGCGTGAACGTCTCGTTGCCGGGACCCCATTCGTAGGTGATCCACCACACCACCCCACCGAGCGCCAGCCGCTGCGGCCACGTCGCGTCACGGAGATCAGCGCCAACCGCGGTGCGGACGGAAGGATGGGTCCGAGCGGGTGTCGGGGGCTCCGGATCGGACTGCTCGCCCGTCCCCGCCATGCACAGACAGTACCCGGCCGGTCTCCGAGAGCGAGAAGTTGGGCCGTCCTTGCCGACCGCGTGCCGAACCGCCCGTCAGCCAACTGGCGACGGCGACGAGTCGATGCTCACTACGTCGGCCTGAACGAGGTCGAGGGTGTAGTCCTCGAGACAGCCGACGATGCGCGCCCGCCCGGTGTGACCGAGCGCGCGATCGAGGTCGAGGCGCACCCTTTCCCCGACGGTCGGCGTGATCGCCACGAGCTCGAGCGGGCCCGGCAACCGTGATCGGCAAGTGCTCCAGAGGTCGGTGGCGACGACCTCGAGCGGTCGGATCTGGCGTCGCTGCCCGATGTCGACGACGATGGTGGTTGCGCCAGGGGCCGTCAACTCGCCCGGGCGCGACTGGGTCAGCTCACGCAAGCCCTGCACCAGCACCACTGCCAGCACCACCGTGACGACGAGCGCGACGGCCCGCGCGGCGGGCCGGCGCACCGGCTCGCGCAGCGCTCGTTCGCCGACTGGCTCCACGATGCCCGTGCCGAGGGGTAGGTCGGGCGCCAGTTCGCGAGCCGTCCGTGGGTCGAGGGCGGATGCGGCGAACGCGCCACCGATGCGCTCGATGAGGTATGCCACGAACGACAGGACCACCCCGGCCCCGAGCAGCACGGGGACGAACACGGTCAACCTGTCCGGCGATTGTTCGAGCCACCGGAATCGCTGTCCGGCGCCGGCGACGTTGGTGGCGCGAAGTGTGCCGAGCACGTCGGTGACGTCTCGCCGCTGGTGCTCGAGGGCGCCCATCCGCATCTCGAGGCGGTGGAGTTGTCGGAACAACATCATCGCCACGAGCACGACCAGCGACGACAGGAACACCAGCGCCGAGATGATCGCCCGGTTCCATTCCCACCGGGCCAGGTCGATGACGACGTAGACACCCGACACCGCCAGGATCAAGAACGCGAGGGCGAACCCGACCGAGCGCGCGAGTCGCACGAGTGTCATGGCGCCGCCATCGCCGTGTCGGATGCACCGTCGACGTCGTCGACGTCGTCGACGCCATCGGACACGTCTTGGTCATCGACGCCATCGGAAACCTCGCCGACGCCATCGGACACCTCGCCGACCGCGCCACCGATGATGCTCTCGAGCACCTCGATCTCCCCGGTGCCCCCGTCGACCAACAACCGTGTGCCGGGTGGGAAGCGCCTGAGCGCGTCGGTGACCCCTGCGACCGTCGGCAGGCCCACCTCACGGGCAAGGATCGCCAGGTGCGACAGCGCGCTGCCGGTCTCCGAGACGAGGCCCACGAGGCCGCCGAGCATCGGCGCCAGCTGCGGCTCGAGGTGGCGTGTCACGAGGATCGAGCCCTCGGTCGCAGGACCGTCGGGGAGCCGGTGGCGTACCACACCCACCGCTCGGCCTCCACCCGCCGGCAGTCCGGCCGGTTCGCTCCTCCGCCGTGCCGGCGACGAGTTGCCGGCCGGACGCACCTCGCCAGAGACGGCCAGCCGGAACGCGGCGGGCAGCGGTGGACCGCCGCGACGAGCGAATCGATCGGCGTGTCGATCGCCGAGATCGCTGGGGGGCGGCCCGCCGGCCGCCATGGTGAGCAGCTCCGACAGATGGAGCTCGCCGAGCATGCGTGCGTCGGACAAGGAGCCTTCGTCGGCCAACCGACGGCCCAGCTCCGTGGCGAGTCGCACCTCGAGCTCCTGCAGCCATCGTGCCCGCAGCCGCAGCGCCTCACGGCTGCCGAGGCCGTCGACCGTGCACGCGTCGCCGTGCGGAACGGGCACGTCGGCCGGAAGGCCCGGCGGGACATCGAGACTCGGTGGTGACAGGACGAGGACGACTGGCGAACGGGAGACCACCTCCGCGTCGTCCCAACCGGCAGCCCGCGCGTCGTGGAGCGTCCTCAGTGCCAGCCCGGCCGCCGACGACTCCGAGTCGTTCCCGCGGAGCAGCATCCCGGCGAGCACCTCGTGGGCGTGCACGGTCGCCAGCTCGCGACGCGCCCGATCGAGAACGACGGCGAGCTCGGCGGTCGTCAACTCATCGAGCCGTGGGACCATCGCGAGATCCCGGTCGACCGTGGAGACGATCGCATCCGCCAGCGCCGGGAGCGCCACGCGGAGGCGCCCCACGCGCCATGCCGTCCCGAGCCGGCGGATGATCACGAACGGATTCATCCGCCGGCGCAACGTGGTGCGCCCGTCGGTGAGACCGATCAGCTCCAGATCGACCGCCGCCCACCCGCTCACCGTCGTCACCACCGGTGACCTTCTGATCGCCTTCTCCGACACGGCTCCCGTCGTGAGCAGGGCTCGAGTGATCCCGTCACGCAGCGGCTGGATCCACAGGTCGTCCTCGAGCTGTCGCAACGGTGACGGGAACGTCTCGGCCACGGGCCCCGGTCCGAGCAGGACGGACTGACCGTTGTCGTCAGTCGCCACCGCCGTCACCGGCCGGCTCTGCAGCAACCACAGCCGGCTGTCGGTGTCGACGCACCACTCGATGTCCTGTGGGGCACCGAACAGGTGCTCGGCACGCAGGGCCAGCCGCACCAGCGAGCGCCGCCGTGCCCGATCGAGCGCCGGCATCGAGCCGGTCCGGGTCGCCTGCAGGACCCGGCCGCGGCGCGACAGCACGTAGTGATCGGCGAGTGCGGTGCCGCTGACGAGCACGTCGGGGCGAGACGGCACCGCTTCGACCACGACGTGGCCGCGGCTCCCGGTCACGGGATCGACGCCGAACAGCACCCCGCCGAGCCCGGTGACGAGTTGGCGCTGCACGAGCACGGCCATCGGTTGCGCCGTACCCGTATCGTCGCGGACGTCCTCGCCGGATCGGATGACCGCGTGGACCGCGGTCACGAACGCCTCCCAGCCGACGACGTCGAGGACCGAGGTGAACCGACCCGCCATCGACGAGACGCCGGCGTCCTCGATCGTCGACGACGACCGCACGACCAAGGGCGCGGCAGTCCCGTCGGCGAGCTCGTCGAACGCCCGGCGCACGTCGGCAACGACGTCGGCTTGGTCGATTCCCGACGCGACGCCCGCGGTCGTGATCACGAACCCCGGCACCGTCGGGAACCCGGCGATCGCGGCGCGGGCGATGTTCGCCGCCTTGGCACCTGCGACCGCCGCCACGCAGGCATGCGGGTCCGCGAGCGGGTACACGACCGCGTGACGCGTCACACCAATCACGGTACGCGAGCCGATTGTCGACGTCTCGGGCCATTGGTCCCTGGGGTTCCGGCCGGCTCGGGCGCACGATGAGGTCACGGACACCGCTGCGCTCACTGGCCGACGATTCGCCCGACGACGCCCCCGCATCGCCTGGCGCAGCTTGGCGCTGCTGCTCGTTCTCGTGCTCGTGGCCGGCCTCGGGGTCGGATTCGCGTTGTACCACCGTCAGGTCGTGTCGTATCTGACGCACCGCAAGGACGGGCCGTCGACGACTTGGGCCTATGTGGCACACGACCCGCCGGCCGCATTCCATCTGGCCGCTGCCGGCGACGTCGGCGACAGCGGCTCCAGGATCGACGCCACGGGTGCGGCCGTGGCGCGGATCGGCGCGATCGAACCGTACGACGCGCTGTTGCTGCTGGGCGACAACGTCTACCCGACCGGCAATCCGGCGAATCTCCCCGGCACGGTGTTCGAGCCTTTCAGCGAGGTCCTCGACAGCGGCACCGTGCTCCTGGCGATCCTCGGTAACCACGATGTGAAGGACGGCTGGGGCGATGCGCAGATGGAGGCGCTCGGCATGTCCGGGCGGTTCTGGGCCGAGGAGTACGACGATGTCCTGATCGTCGGCCTCGACTCCAACGAAGTCGCCGACCCCGAGCAACTCGCGTTCCTCGAGGATTCGCTCGCCTCGACGTCGGCCGGATGGAAGATTGTCGCACTCCATCACCCGCCCTACTCGGCCGGCTACCAGGGGTCGAGTATCAACGTGCGGCAAGCGCTGTCACCGCTGTTCGAGCAATACGGCGTGCAACTCGTCCTGTCCGGTCACGACCACGACTACCAGCGCAGTGTGCCGATCGGCGGCGTGACGTACGTGGTGTCGGGTGCGGGGGCAGGTACCCGCCGCACCGGTGCCGACGCCTTCACGGCCGCGTCGTATTCGTGGCACAACTTCCTGGACATCGCCATCACCGGGGACCGGCTGATGCTTCGTGCGATCGGCCAGGACGGATCCGTCTTCGACGAGGTGGTGATGGACGCGTGATCGCTTGCCCCCGCGTCGCCCTGGACGGCCGGCACGGGATCGGGCACGCTGAGGCCCGGTGAACGTGCGTCTGGTGTTCTCGCCCGCCGAACGAGCCGTCGACGAGCTGATCGGCGCGCTCCGCCGGCGGGGCTACATGGTCATCGCCCCGACCGTGCGCGATGGCGCGATCGTGCTCGACGAGGTTGACGGAGTGGCCGCGCTCCCGGTCGGGTGGAGCGACGAACAGGAGGCTGCCACCTACCGGTTGCGCCGTCGCGACGATCGGTCCCTGTTCGCGTACGCGGTCGGGCCCTACTCGCCGCGGCGCTATCTGACGGCACCCAGGCGCACGCTGTGGTCGGCGTTGCGGATCGGGGACGGGTTCGAGCTCGTCGACGACGTCGTCGAGCCACCGCCATACGCCTTCGTCGGGGTGCGGGCGTGCGAGCTGGCGGCGATCGCCGTCCAGGACCACGTCGTGCGCGACGGTCCCCATCCCGACCCCTCCTACGTCCGGTCGCGGGAACGGGCGTTCTTCGTTGGGGTGAACTGCGGCAGCCCGGCTTCGACCTGTTTCTGCACGTCGATGGGCACGGGTCCGGCGGTCGAGACGGGACACGACCTCGCCGCGACCGAGCTGATCGACGAGGGCCGCCACGAGTTGTGGGTCGAGGTCGGCACCGAGCGGGGAGCCGAGGTGTTGGCCGACGTCCAGTCGACGGTGTCGTGGCGAGGAGCGACTGGCGACGATCTCGACGCGGCGCGGCGCGTCCTCGCCCACAGCGTCGAGCAAATGTCACGCCACCTCGACCCCGCGACCGCGCGTGACGCGTTGATCGCCAACCTCGAGCATCCTCGTTGGGACGACGTCGCGGAGCGCTGTCTCTCCTGCACGAACTGCACGTTGGTGTGCCCCACGTGCTTCTGCAGTGCGATCGAGGACGTGACCTCCCTGGATGGCGACCGCGCCGAGCGTGTCCAGCGGTGGGACTCGTGCTTCACGCTCGGCCACTCGGTTGTCCACGGGGCTGGCAGCGTGCGCGGCGACACACGGTCGCGCTACCGGCAGTGGCTCACACACAAGCTCTCGACGTGGTGGGATCAGTTCGGCGAGTCAGGTTGCGTCGGGTGTGGCCGTTGCATCTCGTGGTGCCCCGCCGGCATCGATCTCACCGCCGAAGTCGCCGCGATCGCGGCCGGGGGGACAGACGTATGAGACCCATCCCGATTCGCGAGCTCCTCGCCGACCAGCCGGTGCTGCGCGATCTCGAACCGGCCGACATCGAGCTGATGGCGGGGTGTGGGCACAACGAGGTGTTCCAGGCCGGGACCTACCTCGCAAGGGAAGGGGCGCCGGCAGACCGGTTCTTCGTTGTGCGGCATGGCAAGGTGGCGCTCGAACTGCACGCACCGACCGGACCACTCCTGATCGAAACGATCGGTGCCGGCGACCTCGTCGGATGGTCGTGGTTGTTCCCGCCCTATCGGTGGACATACGACGTCGAAGCGATCGACAGAACGCGCGTGATCGTGATCGAGTCGGCGTGCCTGCGGGCCAAGTGCGACGCCGACCCGGTGTTCGGGTACCGGCTGATGAAGCGATTCGCGCAGGTCGTCGTCGACCGTCTCCAGGCCACACGGTTCCGTCTGCTCGATCTCTACGGGAACGTCGATGCCCGCTGACGCCGGCGCGGTGGCGACGTCCGCCGGCCGTCGCCTCCGGCCGCCGGTCGGGCCGATGGTGCCGACTCGCTACCGGGTCGTCAGCCGCGAGCGGGAGACCGCCGACACGATCACGATCGGGCTCGAGCCGGTCGACGCGCCGATCGACGAGCCCGAGCCCGGCCAGTTCACGATGCTCTACGCGTTCGGGGTGGGTGAGGCGCCGATCTCGATCAGCGGGTGCCCGGCCCGTGAGGGCGCCCTACGGCACACCATCCGGGGCGTCGGGGCGACCACACGAGCGCTGTGCCGGCTCGAGCCAGGGTCGGTCGTGGGCGTGCGCGGCCCGTTCGGCGCCGGTTGGGGGGTCCCCGCGGCGGAGGGGTCCGACGTGTTGGTCCTGGGTGGCGGCATCGGCCTCGCACCGCTGCGACCAGTGATCCGCGAGGTGCTGGAGAACCGCCGGCGGTTCGATCGGGTCGCAGTGCTGATCGGCGCCCGGACCCCGGCTGACCTGCTCTTCGCACCGGAGATCGAGGCGTGGCGGGCGCGAAGCGATGCCCACGTGGCCGTCACGGTCGACGCCGCCCCGCGCGGCTGGGAGGGCCACGTCGGCCTGGTCACCACGTTGATCGACCGCCTGCCGATCACGCCCACACGTGCGACGGTGTTCCTCTGCGGGCCCGAGGTGATGATCCGCGTCGTCGCCCGCGACCTCGTCGGCGCGGGGGTCGATGCCGAGCGGATCTTCGTCTCGCTCGAACGGAACATGCACTGTGCCGTTCGCCAGTGTGGCCACTGCCAGCTCGGTCCGCTCTTCATCTGCGCCGACGGTCCGGTCGTCACCTGGGCAACCGCGGCCCCGCTGCTGGCGGTTCGACGGTGGTGACCAGCACCGTCCGGTCGACCGTCGCGGTGTGGAAGTTCGCGTCGTGCGACGGATGCCAGCTCTCGTTGCTCGACTGCGAGGACGAATTGCTGGCCGTCGCCGAACGCGTGCAGATCGCCTACTTCCTCGAGGCAACACGGGCGACCGTCGCCGGCCCGTACGACCTGTCCCTCGTCGAAGGTTCGATCACCACCGAGGCCGACGCCGAGCGCATCAAGGGAATCCGCGAGGCATCGCGTCGCCTCGTGACGATCGGCGCCTGCGCCACCGCCGGTGGGATCCAGGCGCTCCGCAACTACGCCGACATCGACGACTTCGTGCGGATCGTGTACGCCACACCGTCCTATGTCTCGACGCTCGCCACCTCGACGCCGATCAGCGCCCACGTCCCGGTCGACTTCGAGCTGCGCGGCTGTCCGATCGACAAGCGCCAGCTCCTCGACGTGATCGCCGCGTTCCTCGGCGAACGCCGGCCCAACGTGGCCGGTCACAGCGTGTGCGTCGAGTGCAAGCTCCGCGGCAACGTGTGCGTGATGGTGGCCGGCGGAACGCCGTGCCTCGGTCCCGTCACCCAGGCCGGTTGTGGCGCGCTGTGCCCGACCTACGGGCGAGGTTGCTACGGCTGCTTCGGTCCCGCGGAGGACCCGAACCCTGCCTCGCTGTCAACCGAGCTCGGCCGGCTCGGCGTCGGTCGACTCGACCTGGTCCGCATGCTGCGCACCTTCAACACCGGCGCCGAACGGTTCCACCAGGAGAGCGAGCGACTCACCACCAACGAAGGGCCGACATGACCCACCGGGCCGACCCTGATCGGACCTTCACAGTCTCGGGACTCGCGCGTGTCGAGGGGGAAGGCGCGATGCATGTAGTGATCCGCGACGGGCAGGTGCGCGAAGTGCAGTTGCGGATCTACGAGCCGCCGCGCTTCTTCGAGGCGCTGTTGCGAGGCCGGGCGTACACCGAACCACCGGACATCACGGCCCGCATCTGCGGTATCTGCCCGGTCGCCTATCAGATGAGCGCCTGCAACGCGATCGAGTCGCTGTGCGACGTCACGGTCGACGCTCCGGTCGTCGACCTGCGCCGTCTCATGTACTGCGGCGAGTGGATCGAGAGCCACAGCCTGCACATCTATCTCCTGCACGCACCGGATTTCCTCGGCTACGACGGCGCCATCGAGATGGCCACCGCCCACCGCGACCTCGTGCAACGCGGCCTCGACCTCAAGAAGATCGGCAACCAGCTCGTCGAGCTCATCGGCGGCCGGGCGATCCACCCCGTCAATGTGCGGATCGGGGGCTTCTACCGGGTACCGACCGAGGCCCAGTTGCGAGCGATCGCACCGCGATTGGAGCGGGCGCGAGAGCTCGCGCTGGACACGGTCCGCTGGGTTGCCGGGTTCGACTTCCCCGACCACGAGTGGCCCGGGGAGTTGGCGGCACTCCGCCATCCAGGTGAGTACCCGATCACCCGGGGTCGGCTCGTCTCGACGCTCGGGCTCGACATCGGACCGGAGGAGCTCGAGCATCACATCGTCGAAGACCACGTGGAGCACTCGACCGCGCTCCACGCCCGCGTGCTCGGGCGAGGTGAGTACTTCCTAGGGCCACTCGCCCGGTTCGCGCTGAACTTCGACGAGCTCACACCGCTCGCGCGCGACGCCGCGGGCGCCGCCGGTCTCACGCCGGCGGAACGCAACCCGTTCCGGTCGATCGTGATCCGAGCCGTCGAGATCGTCCACGCCTGCGACGAGGGTCTTGCCATCATCGAGCGCTACCGCGAGCCGGAGCGACCTGCGGTCGAGGTGCCGCCGCGGGCGGGCGTCGGGTTCGGCTGGACCGAAGCGCCGCGGGGGATGCTGTGGCATCGGTATCAGCTCGACGACGACGGGACGATCCTCGGCGCCCGGATCGTGCCCCCGACGTCGCAGAACCAGGCGAGCATCGAGCACGACCTGTTCCACTTCGTCGAGGGGAACCTCCACCTTGCCGACGACGAGCTCGGACGGCGAGCCGAACAGGTCATCCGCAACTACGACCCGTGCATCTCGTGCGCCACGCATTTCCTCGATCTGACCGTCGACCGAGCGTGACATCGCGCGCGGTCATCATCGGCGTCGGCAACCCCTGGCGGCGGGACGACGGCATCGGGTGGGCCGTCGCCGAAGCCGTCGGCCAACGCGTCGGACCGGCCGTCGACGTCGTCGAATCGGACGGCGAGCCGACCCGGCTCCTGGACGCCTGGGCCGGTGTCGACGTGGCGGTGGTCGTCGACGCCGTCCGCGGCGGCGGCGCGCCCGGGAAGATCCACGTGTGGGCGGACGACTCCGAACTGCCGAGCACGTCGGCCTCGACTGGAAGCCACGCATTGGGTCTCGCAGACGCCGTCGCGCTCGGCCGCGCCCTCGATCGACTCCCGAAACGGCTGATCGTCGTCGGGGTCGAGGCGCACGAGACGACTCCCGGCCGCGGACTCTCATCCGCGGTCGCCGGTGCGGTGGAGGACGCGGTCGATGTGATCGCCAGATTGGTCGCCAGCCGGCTCTGACGATGCCGCAACAACGCTAGGGAGCGGTTCGGACCTCGAGGAGCTCGAGCTCGGCCGTTCGCCGCCGCGTCGAGACGTCGCCGCAGGCCGGGCACACCGCCACCGACCCACCGATCAGGTCGTCGTGCCCGAGGGCACCCGCGAACCCGCATCGGCAGTCGAGCAGCACATCGAACGTCTCGGTCTCGAGTGCGGCGTCGGAGAGGTTGCCACCCTCGGTCAGCATCTGGAACGCCTGGCGCAACGCCGGCTCCGGAACGCTCGAAGCGTGTCGCACACGAACGAGCCGAACGGGCTGGCCGGACGCAAGCCCGTCAAGGCGTTCGAGGGCCGATGTCGGAGTGCTGCCCGTTGAACGTCGTCATGGCGACGAAGTCGATCGGGAACTTGTCGTTCGTCTGTTCGTGGAAGAGCGACCAGCCCCATGCGCCGGCGTATCCCTTGCTGTACCACTGGTTCAGTCGAGCGGTGTTGGCGCTGGTGGTGTCGAGACCTTGGTCGAACTCACCGATCACGATCGGCTTGGTGGTGTTGTACAGGGTCTGCAGGTCGGGGGCCGTGGTGCACATGGCGCAGATGGAGAACGGCGACGTGTGGGCGCCGTACCAGTGTGGCGAGTAGAAGTCGAGGTCGACGTCGGTCCACATCGCGATTCCTCGCTGGGACGAGTTGAAGCCGCCGACGAGAGCCTGGCCAACGGTGACCAGCGTTGTCGGAGCGTTGACACGGATCGACTTGATGATCTCGACGGCCATCGCCTTCACATGGGCTTCGCTGACGACCCCGCCGCTGTTCCAGATCTCCCATTCCGGTTCGTTGAAGATCTCCCACGACATCACGCGGGGGTTGTCCTTGTAGCGAGCGAAGAGCGGCGCGAGCACCTTCGCGAGCTGGACTCGTTGCGCGGGGTCGGTTCGCCACGTCGACGGGAACTGGTTGGGGCCACCGAACAGGACGAAGTCGTAGTACAGGTCGTACTGGCTGGCGAGGCTCAGGGCGGCGTCGAAGTCGGCGTACACGGCCGGATTCAGCGAGGTAGGCCATCCGTTCGCGTCACGGTTGATCTGCCACGCGTCCCCTTGGAACGCCCACCAGCGAGCGACATGGGTTCCCGATGCCTGCAGCTTGGCGAAACCGACGGCGATCGCGGTCCTGTTGGCAACCACACCATCTGTGGTGCCGCCACCGAAATCACCGTGGCCGGGTCCCCACGGCCAGGTCATCCATGGCACGTTGA
>DASUEW010000641.1:0-3003 GCA_036274875.1 Ilumatobacteraceae bacterium | reverse complement strand
CGCGACGTGCTTGATGCCCGTTGAATCCCGCACCGTGCCGGCCCTTCGTGGATGCTTGAATCGGTTCAAAGACTCTAGCTGGCGTACCGCACGAGCGGATGTGAACCGACCGTTCACCCCGGGTGCGACGATGGTGCCAGTGCCGATCGAGCAACCGCGGGCGGGGTGGTGGCGGTGGCTCCCGGGAGCCGCCGTCGTGCGCGCCTACCACCGGCGCGACCTCTCCCGCGATCTGCTCGCCGGTGTGGTCATCACCGCCTTCTTGGTGCCGGTCGGGATGGCCTACGCCCAGGCGTCGGGAGTGCCACCGGTGTATGGGCTCTACGCCACGATCGTGCCGCTGCTCGTCTACGCCCTGATGGGTCCCTCGCGGATACTCGTGCTGGGACCCGACTCGAGCCTGGCGCCACTCATCGCGGCGACGATCGCTCCGCTCGCGCTCGGCGATCCCGACCGGGCGGTGGCGCTCGCCGGGGCGTTGGCCATCGGCTGTGGTCTGCTGTGTGTGGCGGCCGGCGTGGCCCGGTTCGGGTTCGTCACCGAACTGCTGTCGACGCCGGTCCGCTACGGCTACCTGAACGGCATCGCGGTGGTGGTCATCGTGAGCCAGCTCCCGACGATGCTCGGGATCGAGCTCGATGCTGACACCACGATCGGCAAGGCCGTCGACACGGCTCGAGCGGTGGCCGACGGCGATGTGGACGCGGCGTCCCTACTCCTCGGTCTCACGTCGTTGGTTGGCATCGTGGTCGTGCGCCGGTTCCGCCCCGACGTGCCGGGAGTGCTCTTGGCCGTCGTCGGCAGCATGATCGCGGTCGCCGTCTTCGACCTGCGCGATCGGCTCGAACTCGTCGGCCGGCTTCCCGGCGGGCTGCCGTCACCGGCGGTTCCCGATCTCCGGTGGAGCGACGTCGGACCGGTTGCCGTTGGTGCGTTCACTGTCGCCGTCGTCGCACTCACCGACACGAGCATTCTCTCGCGTTCGTTCGCGGCGAGACGCGGCCAACGCGTCGACGCCGATCAGGAGCTGGTGGCGCTCGGCGCCGCCAACCTGGCTGCCGGTCTCACACAGGGGTTCGCCGTGAGTGCCAGTTCGTCGCGCACCCCCGTCGCTGTCAGCGCCGGGGCGCGTACGCAGTTGACGGGAGCCGTCGCGGCGGTGCTGATCGCGTTCCTGCTGCTCGTCGCGCCGGATGCGCTCAAGACGTTGCCGACGGCCACGCTCGCCGCCGTGGTGATGGCCGCGGTGGTCGAACTGTTCGTGGTCGGGGGAGTGGTCCAGCTCGCGCGCACCCGGCGGATCGAGTTCGTGTTCAGCATGGTCGCCCTCGTCGGCGTCGTCGTGCTCGGTGTGATCTGGGGCATCGGCCTGGCCATCGGGATCTCGCTGATGGCACTGATCCAGAAGGCGTGGCGGCCGTACACGACGACGCTCGTGCGAGTCGACGGGATGAAGGGATACCACGACGTCGATCGCCACCCGGAAGGCAAGCGGATTCCAGGGCTGGTGTTGTACCGGTTCGACGCCCCGCTGTTCTTCGCCAACGCCGAGCTGTTCCGCGACGAAGTGCTTGCTCGTGTCGGCGCACCGGATCCGGCGCGCTGGGTGGTGGTGACGGCGGAGCCGATCACCGACATCGACGCCACGGCCGACGAGATGCTGGTCGAACTGCATCGGGAGTTGGCCGACGACGGTGTCGTGCTGGCGTTCGCGGAGCTCAAGGGTGTGGTGCGCGATCGGTTGAAGCGATCCGGCACCCACGACGTGATCGGGATCGACCACTTCTTTCCCACCATCGGGCAGGCAGTGCGCGCCTACGTCGACGCCACCGGGATCGGCTGGGTCGACTGGGAGGACGAGGGCGACAGCACTCCGGCATAGTCGGCGACCGGACATGAGCCGATTCGATCTGCTGTGACACGACTCGATCGAGTTCGCCGCGCGTTACTCCGTGGCGATGGCCCGCAGGACGTCGAGGCGGGCTGCCCGCCGCGCCGGACGGGCGGCTGCGAGCACACCCCCGAGCACGGCGACGACAGCGATGAACGCGAGCGGTTGCAGTGGCAACGTGAACGTGCCGAGACCGGCGTCGCGGACCGTGACGCTGATCGCCCAACCGAAGAACACGCCGATGAGCACCCCGAGCCCCGTTCCGAGCAACCCGACGAGGACCGCCTCCCACGCGACGGCCGCGCGCGTCTGGTGCCGAGTCATTCCGACGGCCCGCAACAATCCGAGCTCTCGGGTCCGCTCGTGGATCGACAGCGCCATGCTGTTGGCGATGTTGATCAGAGCGATGATCACGGCGAGGCCGAGCAACGCGTACATCAGGTTGACGATCGGGTCGATCTGGGCGGCCTGGGCGTCGATGTACTCGCGCCGGGTCTGCAGGTCGGCGTTCGGGTAGGCGTCGCTGACGGCCGCGATCGCAGCCGTCGCGGCCGCGTCGGTGACACCAGGCGCCTTGGCGACGTAGACGGAGAAGTCGAACTGATCCGCACCGCTGCGTTCGTTGAGGGCATGGTGGATGACGAACGGCCCGGCGAGATCCTGCTCGGTGTAGATCCCCTGGACGGTGAGGCGGTGCGTGGATCCGTTCACGAAGCCGAACACGATCTGGTCGCCGACGTTGAGGTTCCGGTCGGCCGCCTCGTCGTCGTCGACGAGGATGCCTTCCGGCGTGAGCGATTCGACGGTGCCGTCGACCATGCCGATGTCGAAGACCGATCCGGCCGTCTCAGGGTCGACCGAGATGTAGGAGGTGTCACCTCCACCACCACTGATGTCTCGCGCCGCGCCGATCCGGACTCCCGTTGCGGTCGCGACCTCGGGGAGTTCGGAGAGTTGGGACGCGAGGTCGATGCTGAGCCCACCGAAGCCGAACGTGTTCGTGCTGACGACGTAGTCGCCCGTGAACGACTTGCCGAAGATGTCACGTGTCCAGTCCCTGACCGACGCGGCGATGACGGTGATGCCGGCCACGAGTGCGACACCGACCATCA
>DASUEW010000640.1:0-2614 GCA_036274875.1 Ilumatobacteraceae bacterium | reverse complement strand
ATGAAGAGCGCCGCATGATGCGGGGCATCCAGGATCTCGGGGGGCAGATGTTGGCGCGGATCCCCGGTCTCGAGCCCGACCGCGAGATCCTGCGGCTGCACAACGTGCACGCGGTGCCCGATGGGCCGCTTCCGCTCGAATCGGCCGTGTTGCGGGTTGCGATCGCGTACGACCGCCTGGAAGCCGGCGGCAAGACGCGACACGACGCGGTCGAGGTGCTGCGGAGTCGCGACCCGATGTACGACTCCGAGGTCCTCGACGTCCTCGAGGCGTACGGCCCCGCCAGCCTCATCGACAAGCTCGAGCGGGCAGTGAGTGTGAGCGAGCTGGCTTCCGGCATGGTCCTCACGCGCGACATCACTGGCACGGACGGGAGCCTGCTGCTCGGCACGGGTCACCAGCTGAACGATGTCATCATCGAGCGACTCCGCAACCTTGCGGAACGTCGGATCATCCGTCAAATGGTGCTGGTCGCCATGCTCGACGACACGCCCGCCGCCGCCAGTTGACCTGTCAGGGGTGTGCCGTTCTGGTCGACGTGGACAGCGCGTTACGACGTGTTGCCGATGTGTTCGGTGAGTTGCGCCGTGACCCAGTCCTCGGCCCGGGCCGGGTCGACACCGGCATCGAGGAGCAGCCGTGACCCTGGCATCGTGGCGTCGCTCAACAGCCCGAGCAGGATGTGCTCAGTGCCGACGTAGTTGTGTCCGAGGCGAAGTGCTTCCCGGAGGGTCAGGGCGAGCGCCCTCTTCGAATCGAGGGCGAACGGGATGTGGTCGGGCACTGCGCCGACGGTCGGCCCGAGCGTGGCGAGAGCTGCCTTGCGCGCGACCGCCAGCTTCACGCCTTGCGCCTTGATGGCCCGGGCGGCGAGCGACTTGGGATCGGCGAGGAGTCCGAGCACGATGTGTCCGGTCTCGACCATCGCGTGGCCGTGGGATCGAGCCTCGCCCTGGGCGTGCGTCACGACCGCTCTGGCGCGGACGGTGAACCGGCCAAACCGACCCTGAGCTTCGAGCTCGTCACCGGTGGGGAACCGTGGCACGGACCGTTGCTGCGCGGCTTGCTTGGTGACGCCCATCGCCTCGCCGATCGCCGACCACGATGCGCCGGCGTGGCGGGCCCGATCGACGAAGTGGCCGATGAGGTGGTCCGCCAGGTCGGTCAACTGACCTGCTGCGGCGACCGCGACGCTGAGATGATCGAGTGGTCCACCCTCAGGGTGCTCGTCTCGAACATGTCGGATGAGGTCGTCCAATCGAACGGTCAACGGCATGCGTCAACCATAGATTGACGCTCAGAGATCGTCAACTGCCAATTGACGTCTCGCTGCAACCGTCGGCGTCCGCTCCCGAGCGAGCGGCCGACCGCAGATCGTTCGACAGGGCGATCATCGACCAGACCCCGCCATCACTCGTGCGCGTTGGCGTCTTACGCTGGAACGCGTGGCACTCGACGACTACCTCGCCTCGGAGATCGCGCTCGATTGCGCCGACGGTCTGCTGAGCCGCCGCGAAGCCGTGCGCCGGTTGATGCTGCTCGGCGTGACGGCGCCGGCAGCCGCCGCACTCTTGGCGTCGTGCGGCAGCGACGACGACGACGCCGAGGAGTCGCCGTCGACCGCCGGCATCACGTCGCCTACCACTACCGCGTCCGACACGGCTCCCGCATCGAGCCAGGTCGGGACGACCCCGGATCAGACGGCATCGGCGCCGACCGGACCGACCGACGACACCGCGGCGGGTGATCCAGCCACGACGGCAGAGGCCCCCGCCAGCGCGGTCACCGAGGAGATCCGCTTCGCCGGCCCGCGAGGTGAGCTGATCGGCGTGCTCGCCACCGCAGCCGACCCGCGGGGCGCCGTGCTCGTGATCCACGAGAACCGCGGTCTCACCGACCACATCCGCACGATCCCACCACGGCTCGCCGCCGACGGTTACACGTCGCTGGCGATCGACCTGCTCTCCGAAGAGGGCGGAACGGCCGCGCTCGCCACGGAGGGTGACGCCACCGCGGCGCTCGGCAACGCGTCTACCGAACGGCTGATCGAGGACTTGCGGGCGGGGATCGACGAGCTCGAACGACGTGCTCCGGGCGCCGAGCTGGCGGCGATCGGGTTCTGTTTCGGCGGCGGCATGACGTGGCAACTGCTGGCCGCCGGCGAGCCCCGCCTGTCCGCAGCCGTTCCGTTCTACGGCCCCGCTCCGGACGGCGCCGACTTCAGTGGGTCACCGAACGCGGCCGTCCTCGGCATCTACGCGGAGCTCGACGCGCGTGTCAACGCGTCGCAGGAGACGGCGAGAGGCGCGCTCGAAGCCGCCGGCCTCGCCCACGAGATCCTCGTCCTTCCGGGCGTCGATCACGCGTTCTTCAACGACACCGGTCCGCGTTACGGCGCCGACGCCGCGGCCGAGGCCTACCAGGCGATGCTCGACTGGTTCGCGCAACACCTGGCCGAGTGACCACCGTCGCGCCGATCGCCGCCCAGGTGTTCGACCCCGTGTTCAACCGCCCGAGATGGCAGGGATGATCGAGAGTTCGTCACCGGGCGCGATCGGTGTCGCCAGGCCCTCGAGATCCCGAACGTTGTCGGCACCGACGAACAAATTGACGT
>DASUEW010000639.1:0-3634 GCA_036274875.1 Ilumatobacteraceae bacterium | reverse complement strand
CGATCGTGACCGGGGCGTCGTCGGGTCTCGGTGAGCGGTTTGCTCGCGTGCTGCACGCGGCCGGCGCATCCGTCGTGGTGACGGCGCGCCGGCGCGACCGTCTCGACCGGCTCGCGGCGGACCTTTCAGGTGTCCTCGTGGTCGTCGCCGACGTGTCCGATCCGGACGACCGGGAGCGGATCGTGGCGGCGACCGTCGACCACTTCGGTGGGGTCCGGATCCTCGTCAACAACGCCGGCGTCACCGAGGTCGTCGGTGTCGAGGACGAGTCGCTCGAGACGTTCCGCCGGTCGATGGAGATCAACGTCACCGCCGTGTGGCACCTCGCCAAGCTGTGCGCGCCGGCGATGATCGCGGCCGGTGAGGGGTCGATCGTCAACGTCGCCTCGATGCTCGGCCATGTCGGGGCCACGCCCGTCAAGCAGGCGAACTATGCCGCCAGCAAGGGCGCCGTCGTCAACCTCACGCGCGAGCTGGCGTTGCAGTGGGCACGCAAGGGCATCCGGGTCAACGCCCTGTGCCCGGGATGGTTCCCGTCGGAGATGACCGACGGCATGGAGTCCGATCCCGGCAGCCAGGCGTTCATCAAGGCCAACTCACCGATCCCCCGGATGGGTGAGCCGCACGAGCTCGACGGCGCACTGCTGCTCCTCGCCAGCCCCGCCGGCTCGTTCATCACCGGCCACAGCCTCCTCGTCGACGGTGGTTGGACCGCGCGGTGAGCACCCGACAGCTACGGGTGGCGGTCGGCCCAGGGACGGGCCGCTTCGAGCTGGGCGGCAACCCGGATGAGCACGTCCTCGCGGCCGTAGGCGGCGACGAGTTGGACACCGATCGGCAACCCGTCGGCGTTCCAGTGCAACGGGAGGCTGATCGCCGGCTGACCGCTCATGTTCCACGGTGGCGTGAACGGCACGAACCTGGCCGCCCGCCTCATCCCCGCCATCGGATCGTCGGGCAGCGGGTCGTGCTCGCCGATGCGCACCGGCGGCTCGCCCAGCGTCGGCGTGAGCAGCAGATCCCAGCCGTCGGCCCACCACTGCTGCGCGGCGCGGCGGAAGTCGACGCACGCCGCTTGGGCGGAGGCGAGGTCGACCGCCGAGTACTTGCGGGCGAACTCGGCCTGCGCCCAGTTCACGGCCTCGACGTCGTCGGCGGTCAGCGGGCGGCCGATCTGGGTGCCGAACGACTCGATGCCGACCGCCATGTTCGTGGCCCACAACGCCATGAACCGCGGCGTGAACGACGCATCGGCGAGCACCTCGGGCCACGCCGGCTCGATGTGATGACCGAGTCCCTCCAGCAGTGTCGCCGCGGCGCGTACCGCGTCGATGCAGTCGTCATGGACGAACTCGTCTCGCGGATGGTGGTCGAGGAGCCCGATCCGGAGCATCCCGGGATCGGCGCCGACCTCGTCGGCGTACGGCCGGATGGGAGGCGGCGCGGACACCGTGTCGCCGACGCCGGGACCGAGTGTGGCATCGAGCAAGCGGGCCGTGTCGCGGACCGTGCGGCTCACACAGTGCTCGACACCGAGGCCGTTCTCGGCTCGCAGCGGGCCCATCGAGATCCGACCCTGGCTGACCTTGAGACCCACCAGACCGCAGCACGACGCCGGGATGCGGATCGAGCCGCCGCCGTCGGATGCGTGGGCGATCGGCACCATGCCGGCGGCGACCGCGGCCGCCGATCCGCCGCTCGAACCGCCGGGCGTGTGGTCGAGGTTCCACGGGTTGCGCGTCGGCCCGTAGGCCTCGGGCTCGGTCACGGGCAGGCTGCCGAGCTCGGGGCTGTTCGTGCGCCCCGCGATCACCAGCCCGGCCGCGCGGTGGCGGCTCACGAGCGTGGTGTCCGCCGGCGCCACCGGCGGCGCCGCGGCGAGGGCCTTGTTGCCGTTCGTCAGCGGCTTGCCGGCCATCGCCGCGTAGAGGTCCTTGAGGAGGAACGGCACGCCGCGGAAGGGACCCTCGGGCAGGTCGGCCGACGCGGCGACCTCGCGTGCCTCGTCGAACCAGCGCAGCACGACGGCGTTGATCGCCTTGTCGTCGTGCTCGATGCGGTCGACCGCAGCGTCGAGCAGTTCGACGGGCGTGACCTCGCCCTTGGCGACGAGCTCGGCCTGCGCGGTGGCGTCCATCCATCGTGTTTCTTCGGCGAGTGATCCCATTGCCGATGTGCTAGCACCCAGCGCTACCGTGCCTCGACGTGGCCGGCGCCGTCGACGTGTTGAGGTACGCGTCCGTCCGCCGGTACTTGCTCTCGAGCACGCTGTCGAGTGGCGGGCTGATGCTGCTCGTCACCGGCCTGTACAAGCAGGTGTACGACATCACGGGCGACACCCTCGACATCGGGCTCATCGGCCTCGCTCAGTTCGTGCCGGCGTTGCTCCTCGTGCTGGTGAGCGGCATGGTCGCCGATCGGTTCGACCGGCGGAGGATCGTCGCCCTGTTTCTTCTCGGGCGCGCCGGCTGCGCCGCGATGCTGGTCGCCTACACCATCTCCGACAGCACGAGCGTGTGGCCATTATTCGCGACCGCGTTCGTGCTGGGCGTGGTCGACGCGATGCTCGCACCGGCGCACCGCTCGATGCCGCCGCTGGTGTCGCCCGATGGGCTGTTGCCCCGAGTGGTCGGCATGTGGACGGCGACGTTCACGTCGGCGATGATCGTCGGTCCGGCGCTCGGCGGCTTCCTTTACAGCATCGATCCGTCACTGCCGTACATCGTCGCCGGCGCGGTGTTCGTCACGGCTACGGTTCCGGTGCTGGCGATCGAGTATCAACGCGCCGCGGTTCCGGTCCGCGAGCGTCCGACGCTGCGGATGGCACTCGAGGGTCTCCACTTCGTCCGACGCACACCGGTGGTGCTGGCGGCGATCTCGCTCGACCTGTTCGCGGTGCTGTTCGGTGGCGCGGTGGCCCTGATCCCGGCGGTCGCGGAGGATCGTCTGGGCGTCGGCGACATCGCCTACGGATGGCTGCGTGCGGCGCCCGGGATCGGCGCCGGCCTGATGGCGATCGTGCTCGCGGTGTGGCCGGTCCGCCGCCGGGTCGGGCCCACGCTGCTCATGGTCGTCGCGATGTTCGGGTTCGGCACGATCGTGTTCGGCATCACCCGCAACTACGCGGTGGCGTTCGCCGCGCTCGTCGTGCTGTCGGGCGCTGACATGATCTCGATGTACATCCGCGGCTCGCTCGTCCCGCTCGTGACACCGGACGACCAGCTGGGCCGCGTGACCGCCGTCGAAGGGGTGTTCATCGGGGCGTCCAACGAGCTGGGGGCGTTCGAGAGCGGTGTCGCCGCCAGCGCTCTCGGAGTGCCGCTGGCAATCGCCGCCGGCGGGGTGGCGACGGTGGCCATCGCGGGCACGTACTTCTTGCTGTTCCCGTCGCTGCGCCGGATCGACACGTTCGAGGAGCTCGACCGACCAGCCGAGACGGCGGTTGGCTCACGCGGCTAGGCAGTGGCAGCCCACCCCTTCACGGCCGGGGCGGCGGATGTGATGGACTGCCGAGCGAGGCGGGCGCCGACCGAGACAGGAGCACTGAGCACATGAAGAACATGCTGGCCGAGTTCAAGGAGTTCATCAGGAAGGGCGACGTCGTCACGATCGCCGTCGGCTTGATCATGGCCTT
>DASUEW010000638.1:0-6544 GCA_036274875.1 Ilumatobacteraceae bacterium | reverse complement strand
CTGTGTCGGCCTCTACCTCGTCAGAGGCGTCCTCGCCGCCGACGCAGGAACTCCGAAGATGCAGGAGATCGCGCTGGCGATCCAAGAGGGCGCGTGGGCGTATCTGAAGCGCCAGTTCCGCACGATCGGTTTCATCCTGGTCCCGCTGGCCGCGATCGTGTTCATCAGTTCGGTGGCGATCGAGAAGCCCGATGGCACCGAAGCGCTGTCGTTCGCTTCGAGCGGAACGTTCCGGACGATCGCGTTCGTCGCCGGCGGCTTCCTGTCGGGACTCACCGGCTACATCGGCATGACGCTCGCGACGCGGGGCAACGTGCGCACCGCCGCCGCCGCACGTGGCGGCAAGATGGCCCCGGCGCTTCAGATCGCGTTCCGAACCGGCGGGGTGGCCGGGATGTTCTGCGTCGGCCTGGGCCTGCTCGGGGCGAGCGTCATCATGATCGCCTTCCAGAACACGGCGTCGGCGATCCTCATCGGCTTCGGCTTCGGTGGGTCACTCCTCGCCCTGTTCCTCCGCGTCGGTGGTGGCATCTTCACCAAGGCCGCCGACGTCGGCGCCGACCTCGTCGGCAAGGTCGAGGCCGGCATCCCGGAGGACGACCCGCGCAACCCTGCCACCATCGCCGACAACGTCGGCGACAACGTCGGCGACTGCGCCGGCATGGCCTCCGACCTGTTCGAGAGCTACGAGGTCACACTGGTGGCCTCGATCATCCTCGGTGTGCCGGCCTTCCAGTCGATCTTCCCCGACCAACCCGGCCTGTGGGCGGCCGGCGCGTTGTTCCCCCTCGCCGCCCGTGCCCTCGGTGTGCTCGGTTCGATCGTCGGGGTGTTCGCCGTGCGGGCGACCGACAGGGACAAGTCGGCGATGGCCCCCATCAACCGTGGCTTCCTCACCGCCGGTGTGCTCACCGTCGTGGGCACGCTGGTGCTGGCGATGACCTATGTCGGGGACCCCGACGGCTCGATCAGCAACGTCGGCTGGCGGATGTTCGGCGCGGTGGTGATCGGCCTCGTGCTCGCCCAGGTGGCGAGCCACATCACCGAGTACTTCACGTCGACCGAGACGAAGCCGGTGCAGGACATCGCCGCCGCGACAGGAGGTGGTCCCGCGACGACCGTGCTGACCGGGACCTCGATCGGTCTCGAGTCCTCGGTGTGGGCGATCGTCGCGATCGCCGTGGCCATCGGCGCCGCGATCGGTCTCGGTGGCGGCAACATCCAGTTCGCCCTGTACCTCGTGGGGCTCACCGGCATGGGCATGCTGGCCACCACCGGTGTCGTGGTGAGCGAGGACACGTTCGGCCCAGTCGCCGACAACGCGGCCGGGATCGCCGAGATGTCGGGCGAGTTCGACGGCGACGCCCAGAAGGTGATGGTTGGCCTCGACGCCGTCGGGAACACCACCAAGGCGGTCACCAAGGGCTTCGCGATCGGCTCCGCCGTGATCGCCGCGGTCGCCCTGTTCGCCAGCTTCATCGAGACGATCGGCAACTCGGCCGACGAGTTCAAGGATCTCGTGCTCACCGGCGGAGAGACGGTGTTCGACCACGTCTTCATCAACGTCGCCGATCCCAAGGTCTTCATCGGCCTGTTGATCGGCGGGGCGGTGCCGTTCATGTTCTCCTCGCTCGCGATCGCGGCCGTGTCACGCACCGCCGGCGTCGTCGTTCAGGAGGTACGCAACCAGTTCGCGGACGGAAAGATCATGAGTGGCGAGAAGCGCCCCGACTACGCGCCCGTCATCGACATCTGCACGGCGGCGTCGCTGCGAGAGCTCGCCACCCCAGCGCTGCTCGCGGTCCTCACGCCGCTGATCATCGGTTTCGGGCTCGGCTGGGCCCCGCTCGGGGCGTTCCTCGCCTCCGTGATCGTGGTCGGCCAGCTGATGGCCAACTACCTGTCGAACGCCGGTGGGGCGTGGGACAACGCCAAGAAGTACATCGAGGACGGCCACTACGGCGGCAAGGGGTCCGATGCCCACATGGCCGCCGTGATCGGCGACACCGTCGGCGATCCGTTCAAGGACACCGCAGGGCCGGCTCTGAACCCGTTGATAAAGGTCATGAACCTGGTATCGCTGCTGGTGCTGCCGGCGGTCTTGAGCCTGGAGGACGACGACGGCGCCCGGCTGGCGATCGCCGGCGTGGCACTCGTCGTGCTCCTCGGTGCGATCACGTACTCGAAGCGCAGCGGGAGCACGTTGATCACAGCAGCGCCGGCTGACGCCGTCACGACGTGATCTCGTTCGGCCTGTCGCCGGATTCTCTCCTGGAGACGTTCGGCACGATCGGCCTGTTCGTGATCGTCTTCGTGGAGTCCGGCTTGCTCGTCGGGTTCTTCCTACCGGGCGACTCGCTGCTGTTCACCGCCGGCCTGCTCGCCTCCCAGGGGGAGCTCAACTTCCCGCTGATCGTCGTCGGTTGCATGGTCTCTGCGGTCGTCGGAGATCAGGTCGGGTACACGATCGGCCACAAGGCCGGCCCGCGGCTGCTCGCCCGCGAGCGCTGGTTCACGCAGCGTCGCCACGTGGTGCGGGCCGAGCGCTTCTTCGCCAGGCGTGGCGGCCAGGCGGTGCTCGTTGCCCGGTTCGTGCCGATCGTGCGCACGTTCGTGCCGGTCATGGCCGGGATCGTCCGCATGCCGTACCGCAAGTTCGTCGGCTGGAACGTCGCCGGTGGGGTCCTGTGGGGCGGCGGGGTCACGTCCGCCGGTTACATCCTGGGCGAGACCGTTCCGAGCATCGACCGCTACCTCCTGCCGATCATCGCCGTGATCGTGTTGCTCTCGATCATCCCCGTGATCCGCGAACTGCGCCGCATCGACGACCACGACGAACCCGACGCGCCGGACAGCGAGGCCGACGCCGCGGCCGACGAGGAAGCCAACGGCGAGCCGCGGAACGCGTAACGGCCAACATCTGGGCTGCTGTTCCTTTCGGGTGCCGCACGGATCGGCAGCCCAGAACCGGCAACCCGCTCGAGCCGGCGACCAGACGAACCGCCGGTGAACGTGGGGTGAGCCGGCTCAATCAGACAGGGCGTGGGTCAGGTCGGCGACGAGGTCGTCGGGGTCTTCGAGGCCGACGGACACGCGCACCAATCCGGGCGTGACGCCGGTCGCCGCCTGCTCGTCGGCGGTGAGGCTCACGTGGGTCGACGTCGCCGGGTGGCACACCAGGGTCTCGGGGCCTCCCAGCGACGCCGCGACACGGCACAGCCCGACCCGATCGAGCAACGACCGGGCCGCTGCCTCGCCACCGGTGAGCTCGAACGCCAGCACTGTGCCCGGGTGACGCATCTGGCGCTTGGCCAGGTCGTGTTGGGGATGGGTGATCAGCCCGGGATAGTGCACGGCCGCGACCGACGGGTGGTCGGTGAGCCATTCGGCGATGCGCTGCGCCGACGCGGCCTGGTGGGCCGTGCGCACCGCCAGCGTGCGCACGCCTCGCAGCGCGTTGAGCGCGTCGAACGGTGACGGCGTGGCGCCGTGGAGCACGGAGTACGACCAGATCGCGTCGAGCAGCTCCTGCTCGCCGGCGATCACCCCGATCGTGGCGTCGTTGTGGCCGGCGATGCCTTTCGTCGCCGAGTGCACGACGAGGTCGACGCCGTGGGCGAGCGGCTGCTGGCCGATCGGCGTCGCGAACGTCGAGTCGACCACCGTCAAGGGGCCCTTGATCGATGCCAGCTCATCGAGATCGATGAGCTCGAGACGTGGGTTCGACGGCGTCTCGGCCAAGACGAGCATCGTGCGTCCCGGTTGTATCGCGGCCGCGAACGCGCCGGGTACCACTCCGTCGACCAACGTCACGTCGATGCCGAGTCGCGTGCACGGGCCCTGCAGGAACGCGATCGTGCCCGCGTACAGCTGGCGCTGAGCGACGATGTGGTCGCCGCTCGAGCAGATCGCGAACACGGTCGAAGCCAGCGCGCCCATCCCGGAAGCGAACGCCAAGGCGTCCTCGGCGCCCTCGAGCTCGGCGATCGCCTCCTCGAACGAACGCACCGTCGGGTTCGAGTACCGGCTGTAGAACTCGCCGCCTCGCATCGCGGTGGCGCGGGCGTGCGCATCGTCCAGACCCTTCGACTGCCACACGCTCGACGCCCACAATGCCGGGGCGAGCGCCGATCCGCTGGCGCGCCGGCCGGCGCTGATCGCCTTGCTGCCGGGGCGCAGCGAGCCGGAGTCCGATGCCTGGGACGGCGTGCTCACACGTGGCACGGTAGCCGGATGCCGGTCGGACGACTCCAAGAGGTTGTCATCGACTGCGCCGTCTGCTCGTCAGCGCCTCGATACGTCAACTGCGAAGGTGGGCGATGATCTCGTCGTGGAGCACGCCGTTGGTCGAGATCGCAGTGTCGTGTTCGTGGGTTGCCTCACCGTGTCGGTCGGTGAACTCGCCCCCGGCCTCCTCGACGATCACACGGACCGCGGCCAGGTCGTAGATCGCGACGCCGACCGCGTCGATCGCCACGTCGACGGCGCCTTCGGCGACGAGCATGTGCTGCCAGAAGTCGCCGAACCCACGCGCCCGTCGGCATCGTTGCTGCAACTCGACGAGCCGACCCGTCAGACCGAGCCGGTCCCAACCGTCGCTGAACGTGACGCAGACCTGGGCCTCGGCGATGTCGGCGACGGCCGAGACACGGCAGCGTCGCTCATCGGCGAATGCGCCGAGCTCGCGGGCTGCCCACCAGCGCCGGCCGAGCGCCGGCGCTGATACCACCCCGACCACCACGCCGAGCTGGCGATGGGTGAGGGCGATCAACGTGGCCCACACCGGAATGCCTCGTACGAAGCCTGACGTCCCGTCGATCGGGTCGACGATCCAACGCCACGGCGAGCCGGCGTCACCACGAAGTCCGTGCTCCTCACCGAACAGGCCGTGCGTCGGCCGGGCAACGGCGAGCCGATCGCCGATCATCGTCTCGGCGTCCCGGTCGGCCTCGGTCACCTCGGTCTGGTTCGATTTCCAGTCGAGCACGAACGACCGCGCCTCGTACACCGGTCGCGTGAGCGCGTCGCACTCGTCGGCGAGCTCGAGGGCGAGGGCCAGCTCCGATTCGAGATCGTCCGCCGGATCAACCGCCATTCGAGAAATCTAATCTTGGGGGGCTGCGTCCTCCGGGCGTTCTTGCAGGAGCTCGATCAGCTCGTAGCTCGAACCAAAGGGGTGTTCGGAGCCGTCCATGACCCGGCTGAGGACGCCATGCACCTCGCCACGCTCCATGCCGCCGCCTCCCGCCAGGGTCCCGCCACGAACCAGCCGGATCACGAACGTCTCCATGCGTCGATCTTGCACCCGCTGCTTCGGGTGCGGTTCGGGTGGCGTTCAGGTGGCGTTCACGCCCGGCGTTCCAGCGGTCGCTCGGGCCCGTCGTCGGCCCCGATCGTCGCCGAGAACGATCGTGGTTCGAGCTCGAGCTCGCGCATGCGGTCGACGTAGTGCTGGTATCGCCGCCGGGCCTCGCCGTGGCGGCCGGTGCGCGACAGCAGAGCGACGAGTCGCAAGTGTGACGTCTCGTCGTAGGGCTCGCGCTCGAGCAGCCGGAACAACAGCCGGATCGCGGCGTCGTGATCGGCGCCCGCGATGCGGCGCTCGGCGAGCGCGGCCGCGACGGCGAGGTACGCGGCTCGTGCCTCCTCCCTCAGCCCGACGTGCCAGTCGACGTATGGATCGTCCTCGAGAACGTCGCCGATGTACATGGCTTCGGCCGAGGCGAGCATGCCGGTGGCGGCCTCTCCGTCACCCCGACGATGTTCCACGAGTGCCGCGTCGGCGGCGATGAGGAAGCGGTCGACATCGAGCTCGACGTTTTCGATGTCGACGCGGAGCGAATCGCCGTCGGCCTTCACGAAGTGCTCGGCGTCGAAGCGCTTGTCCGGATCCAGCACCGACCGCACTGTCGCCACCGCGACGGAGAGGCGGCTGGCGAGCTTCGTGTCGTCGTCGTCCGGCCACAGTCGGTCCATCGCCTGCTCGCGTGCGAGCGGTCGGCCGCGTCGCGTGAGCAGCATCTTGAACAGATCGCGTGCCTTGCGAGACTGCCACGCGGTGTTCGGCACGATGGTGCCGTTGCGAGTGACTGCGAAGGCACCGAGCACGATGGCACGTAGCGCCGGCTCCTCGTGGTGCTCGATGGCGCGCAGCAGCTGGTCGGCGCGGCTCGACAGCGCCCTCGCGCCGACCCGGTGGGCGACCTCGGTGACGGCCCGGAGACGGCCGGCGGCGACACCCGTGTGGTCGAGGGCGGCGAGATCGACCTCCAGCCGGGCGACATCGACCGGGCAGCCCAACTCGTCGTAGAGCGCCCGCGCCTCGAGCAGCCGCGATCGACGCGTGGTGTCCACCGGGTCGGCGAGCGCCTCGACCTCGATCGCGCCGGCGAGTGCCCATCGGTCGGCGCGCGACCTCGCGTGGTCAGCGGCGCGCACCGCGGCAGTGCGCGCGTCGTCGAGCATCCCGCGTGCCAGGGCCAGTTTGGCGACCACGACCCACGCCTCGGCGACGTTCAGGGATCCGGACGCATCGAGAGCCGCC